>NZ_JANSIK010000034.1:0-5878 GCF_047462035.1 Synechococcus sp. R5-15
TCACCCGGGTCACGGCAATGAAGGCATCGGCTGCCAGCCAGTTGCGCTGGGCCAGAGCCTCTGCCATTTGCTCGATGCGCCAACCCTCCGGGATGGTCAGACGTCTTTGCAGGATCCTTCCCTGCCGCAGTTGCTGGGCCACGGCCAGCATGTCCTGGTTGGGATCCAAAGCGTAGGTGCCCGCCTGAAACACCCAGTCGCGCCCGAAGGTGCGGCTCCACAGCTCCCAAGCCAGAGCTGAGCGAATCACCCCTGCTTGGCGCAGTTTTTGCCCGATCAGACGGCTGCTGCTGCCCGGCTGGATCACCACCTGGATCGGTTCTGAACCGCCCACCGGCTGTAGCCAGGTCATCCACTGCCAGTAGACCAATCCCCCGGCCAGAACCAACAGGAAGATCAAGCTCTGCAAAAGACGCCGACCCCAGCGTTCGCGTAAGCGTTGCTTAGCGACATGGGGTGCCGCAGGCACAGCGCTTTGGGCAGCAGAGCTTCTGGGCGAGACGGGATCCTTTTGGGCCGAATGCTGAACCTGATCTGTCATTGCCTTTCCCTCCAAACGGCCTGAGCACACCCTTGAGCCAGGCTATCCTTCGGACTCAATCCTGGCTAAGGCGTCGCCGGACTCTCAAGGCCGATTTCCCCCCTAACTTGGGATCAACTCTCCTGGGCTGGGGATCCCGTTGTTCTCGACCGTCCGCTGTCCGATCCAAGTGCCGATGGGTTCTCCCTGCACCACTCGATAAATATTGCCAGGGGTAGTCAGGTCAAAGACCACGATGGGCAATTGATTTTCCTTGCAGAGGGCGATGGCGGTGCTGTCCATAACCCGCAGATCGCGGTTCAGCACATCCTGATAGCTGAGGACATCGTAGCGGCGGGCCTGAGGGTGAGTCTTGGGATCCGCATCGTAAACTCCGTCCACCTTGGTGGCTTTGAAAATCACCTCGGCATCGATCTCCGCCGCCCGCAAGGCCGCAGTCGTGTCGGTGGTGAAGAAGGGGTTGCCAGATCCTGCCCCAAAAATCACCACCCGCCCCTTTTCCAGGTGACGAATGGCGCGGCGACGAATATAGGGCTCCGCCACCTCCTGCATGGCGATGGCCGTCTGCACCCGGGTGGGGATCCCGGCTCGCTCAATGGCATCCTGCAGGGTTAAGGCGTTGATGACGGTGGCCAGCATCCCTACGTAGTCGGCAGAAGCCTGATCCATCCCTTGGGCAGCCGCCTCTTTGCGCCCGCGCCAGATGTTACCCCCTCCCACCACAATCGCCACCTGCACACCGGCCCGTACCACTGAGGCCACTTCGCCGGCAATGGACTTCAAGACCTCGGGGTCGATCCCGTAGGGGCGCTCCCCCATCAGGGCTTCACCACTCAACTTCAGTAGAATCCGTCGATATTTCATGCTTATCCGCTCCGGCCCACCCCTGCATACGATAGCAGGTTTGTTGAACTAGCTCCGCTCACAGGATTGACCGACAGAGCATCTCGACAAAAACAACCTTACTGCTGTTCTTCGCCAGCGCTGGCCTCGTTGTCGCAGGGGGCAGAACGGAAGCGGCGGCCATTGCGAGCACGACTTTTTTGGAACTGTTTGGCATATTCGCGGTTGCGCTCGGCTTTTTCCCGCTTCAGATTGCGTTTTTTGGCCATGCTGGTTTTCCTGACCGGTTGTCCGGACTCAAGTGAAGGTCCTCAGTTTGAAGTGTCAAAGTGAGGCGCTCTTAATCCTATCACGCTTTGCCGAAGCCATCCTGAAGCCCTCTGCTCAGCCGGCTATGGGCAGGGATCCCCACAACAAGACTAGGCCCATCACAACAAACCCCACGCCTGCCAGGGTTTTGATCCAGCGAGGTGGGATCAGGCGGGCCACCCAAGCTCCTGCCCACACCCCAATTAGGCTGGTGCTGATCAAAGCAGCAGCAGCGCCCAAAAAGATTACCCCAGCGTTTTGCGAGCGGGCACTGAGGAGCAGGGTCGCCAATTGGGTTTTATCGCCCATTTCGGCCAGCAGAATCGAGCCAAAGCTCACTAGGGCGGCCCGTCCGGCCATTTGCCGCAGCAAAAAAGACGGGGTTCGGCTATCGTTGTCTTGGATCAACACGTTCCTCGGTTGTTCTCCACTCTGTCCTGCCGGGTTGGCATCGGCTGCTCAGGGAGGCTAGCCCTCTGGGAGCTTGTTCCCCCGCCACTCCTGCCATAATACATAGCCCCCGATCATCAGGAACCCTGCACCCGCCAACCATTGTAGCCAGCCCGGGGGAATGACTTGCCCCAGACCTTCCCCCAACACTACGCTGAGCAAACTGGCGGTCACCAAGGCACCGGCGGAACCGAAAAAGATCGCCCAAGGAGATTGGGATTGGGCACTCATGAGCAAGGTTGCCAACTGGGTTTTATCGCCCATTTCCGCCACAAACACGGTTAAAAAAGTAACAAGCCAGAGCTGCAGCGGGGATCCCTCAGGAAGATTGCTGTCGGAAGAGGGGGGGTTAGGGAGGGGCGGTGTCGTCGGAAGTCCAATCTCGGGGGCGGAAGACAAGGCCAAACTCTCCCCGGCAGGCTGGAAATCCACAGCGGATCCATCCCCGTAAAGATAGTGCTGCCCAACGGCCAAGAAGCCAAAACAGAGAGCCGAGGACAAGGCAATCAACCCCAAGCCCAGGGCCATTTGCCCCTGCCAAGAACGCGGCGCAGCCATGGCGTCAGATCCTAACCACCGACATGCAGCTTATCCTGTTTTCAGCCGCTTCTGGAGGAGACAAGGGCGCTAGAGTAAACGCTAGAGTAAAAGAATCAGGGGCGTTGGCCGAGCGGTTTAGGCAGCAAACTCATAATTTGCCTTACACAGGTTCGATCCCTGTACGCCCCATGGGAAGGATCCCTGCCGGACGAGGTTTCTGGGTTGAGGGCTGTTGACAGCGGGCCAAGTCGATCTCAATTCCCAAACTGGGAGGGCGGACATAGGACTGCGTTCCGCTAACGCGACCGAGGTCACTCTGGGCTGAGAAAGAACCGGTTGGGCACAGTTTCAAAGACGCGGGTTCAGCTCCGTGCGGGATCCCGTATCCCCAGAGCGAGGGATCCAACGCTCAGGCAAGGTGGTGGGGGATCCCCATTGGGATTGGAGGCGGCTGAGGAATTGTCCCTGCTGGGTGCGAAAGCCGACCAGATCGGATCCGCCATTCATCAGGGCAAACCAGATGTCCCCCTGCTCGGTTGGCAGTACACCCGCCAAGGTGCTGACGCTCCTCAGGGTGCCCGACTTGGCAATTAGGATCCCTGGCAACAGACGCCGTTCCAACACCCCCACATCCTGGCCGACGACGGCAAAAGCATCGGCAAGAGAGAGCCCCTGCTCCTCCAGAAGAGATTGGATCGCTCGAAGCAAAGCTACATTGGCCCGCGGCGAAATGCGGTTTTCCACCCCCAACCCGGAGCCGTTGATCAGTTGCAGCTCTTCGGGCGGGATCCCGGTGATGGCCCGGGCGATTTGGGCCACTTGGTCTGCTCCCCCCACCGCATCGGCCAACATCTCGGCCATGGAGTTGTTGCTGTAGAGGTTCATCAGCTTGACCAGGTGAATGAGGGGGGGGGACTCATGTCTGAGCAAAACCTGAGCGCCGGGCGGGATCTGCTGGGCAACCCGTACCGAGCCCAAGATCTCCACCTGCGGTCTGGGTGTGCCGGGGGGTAAGGTTTGAAATTGGGCCTCCGCCTCTGGCGGCCAGCGCCGCGCATCCAGCCCCTGCCGCAACAGGGATCCCGATTGCGCCACATCCCGGGAAAAGTTCATGTAAAAGCGGCCCACCACCACCAGATCCCCGCGCACCTGGCGGATCCCATAGGCATTGAGCAGGTTGCCGACGGAGAAGGCTTCCTCCCAGACGAACAAGGGATCCTCCCCCCCCAGAACCCAGAGATCCCCCTGTAGAACTCCCTCAGCAGTTAAGGGGCCAGTGGCCAGCCAGGTGGTAACAAAGCGGTGCTGCGGGCCAAAGTGCTGCAAAGCGGCCAGGGTCGTTGCCACCTTGGTCAAAGAAGCAGCCGGCAAGGGTGTGGATCCCTGATGCTGTCCCAAAACAAGGATTCTGTCCCGCTGAGGCGAAGGATCCTCCATCTGCAGCCAAACCCCCTGAGCCGCGGGCGAAAACCCCCGACCGGCCAACTGAGCCAGATAAGTTTCCACCTGAGGTTGCAGGGATCCCTGCTCCGTCGCCTGGGAATGGGGAGACAAACCCAGCAACAGAATTGCCGCCGAGAGCAGCCCAACCCAGCTGGAAACCAGCCGCCTACCGGGCCAGCCCCACAGATGTCGTTCGTGCCGTGGCGTCAGCGTTGCGGAGCAACAGTGTTGTGTAGCACCATGGGGTGCCGCAGGCATAGCACTTTTCACGGAAAACACCCTCTAAACATCCCGGCAACCGAGGGGGCATCAGCTCGTCAATTCCCAGCCACCCTCTTCCACAGGCTCTACATCGATGGTGCCGGGGGGTGTTTGCCGATAAAAACGTCCGTCTGCAACAAACAGCGGCTCTCCACAATTGGGGCAAAAGAAATGGCTGCCCTCAATGGCTTGCGATTCCGACCCACACACCGGGCAGCGATCCGTCGTGATCCAGCGGCGCGCCCACCAGCGAAAGGCCAGGAGCACCAACACCGGCAAGGACAGCAAAAGCAGCAACAGGGCCACCAATCCAGTGACCAGCCACCCCAGCCCGATACTGGTCAGCAAAGCTGCCAACGCCAGGGATCCCAGCCAGAACCCCCAGCCACCCAGAGAAATGGAATAGGTTTTGGGCTGCTCAAACCGCATTTTCGTTTTCCCTTCCCGATCACTACGCTTGCCAACGCTGTCAGGATGCCGCGGGCCTTTTCTTGAGTATGTTAGCCTAGGCGCGCCCGAACACCAGAAACAGTCCGCCACATGGCTCTGCTCTGTAGGCTAGCTCATCCGGGATGGATGAGGGATTGGGTTTCCCGCACCCTTCCCGAGGCTCTCCCGGCAGCCCATGCGCCTCAGTTGCGTCCCTGTTCTATTGGGCCTGAACTGAGCCTGAACGATGTCTTCAGCAACCAAGTCGGGTGGTGTCGTCATAAATGAAGTTATTATCAATTACAGAACTTATTGACTGTTACGGCGACGTTGCCCAACAGCGGAGGGGCGGCATCATGGTCTACACCGAAGAGGCGTTCAAGGCAGAGCTCAATGCCAAAGGCTGGCGAGCCACTCGGCAGCGGGAGATCATCCTGCAAACGTTTCAAAACTTGCCTGAGGGCACGCATCTGAGCGCGGAGGAGTTGCACAAAAAGTTGCGGGAAGAAGGCCACAACATTAGCCTTTCCACCATTTACCGCACCGTCAAGCTGATGTCCCGCATGGGCATTTTGCGAGAACTGGAACTGACCGAAGGGCACAAACATTACGAGATCAACCAGCCGGCCCCCCACCACCACCACCATCTGGTGTGCGTCAAGACCAACAAGGTGATCGAGTTCAAAAACAACGCCATTCTTAACATCACCCAGAAGGTGGCAGAAAAGTACGGTTTCAAAGTGTTGGATTGCCAGCTCACCATTATTGGTATCAGCCCAGAAGGGCAGCGCTCGATTTTGTAGCCAAAAATTCCCAAAGCTCAGGTTCTCATGCTTTCCCAGAAGGGGAACTGTACTGGGCTGGTAGGAGGACGGGGATCCCGTCAACGGGAGGAAATGCCAGAATAGCTCCCGTGAGGCCAATCGGCAGTCGGCAACCGAGGCAACAGTTGAATGGTTGATGAATAGTTGATCTTCTTCGCCCCACTAGATCCGGGAGAGCATGACTCTAGTCAATAATAAGCTCAACTATACTGAAAATAATGTATAATATGTTCAGTAC
>NZ_JANSIK010000035.1:0-11086 GCF_047462035.1 Synechococcus sp. R5-15
CCTTGTGGCGCAAGGCGTCGAGGGATCGAACGAAAGAATCGGCCTTTGCGGCTTTTGGCGGATCGCTCGCAGAGGCGTTGATACCGTTTTGGTGTTCTTTTGGAAACATCGAGATCCAGACAAGGGCAGTAGGGCCCTGAGTCCACTGATGAGCCAACCTCAGCCAATCTAGCCGCGCAGGCGACCGGAGCGCAGGATGCTGATGACGAGCCACAGCCCCAACAGGCTGGCCGCGCCGAACAGGAGTTCGCTCAGCCCAAAGACCTGAAACCGCTGCGTCTGAGCCGAGATGATGGCAGCTCCGACGATCAGAGAGCCGACCACAATGCTGTAGGAAAGGCGGTTGGCCGACTGATCCAGGCTGCTGCGGATCCCGTCCAGCTCTTGGATGGTCAAGTTCCAGCGCTGGGTTTCCGAGGTGATGCGGCTGAGCAGCAGCTCCATCTGGCGCGGCGATTGCAGAGAGAGATTTTTCAAATCCAAAGCCGTGCGCAGCAGCGAAGGCAGAGGGGCCTCCCCCAGCAATTGCGCCCGAAACACATCCGCCATCAGGGGGCGAAGCTGCTCCGGCAGGTTGTAGTCGGGGGTGAGCTGGCGGGCGATCCCTTCCAAATTGGCCAGCGCCTTGGCACAGAGGCCCAAATTGCCGGGAATGCGGATCTGGTTGCGCCGGGCCGCCTGCAGGATCTCAGAAAAGAGCTGGCTGAAGTTGAGCTCCGCAATGCTCAGGGTGTAGTACTGGCGCAGCAGACGCTCGTAGTCGCTTTGGAGCTGGGCCAAGCTGACAGTCTGATCCCGCGAGCGGGCCGTGGATCTTTCCGGCAGGGCCAACTCTAGGGTCAATTCGGCACAGCGCTGGGCATCGAGGCTGACAATGGCCAGCATCAGCTCCAGCAGAATCTGCTGCGTACGCGGATCCAGCCGCCCAATCATGCCGCAATCCAGCAGGGCTACGCGACCGGATCCCAAGTAAAAGAGGTTGCCGGGGTGGGGATCGGCGTGGAAATAGCCATCAATGCAGATCTGCTGGAAAAAAGCGCGGGTCAAGAGGCGGGCGATGTTTTCCGGGTCCGCGTCGCTGCGATCCGCCTCCAACAGGGGCCGGCCCTCGATCCACTCCAGCGTCAACACCTTTGGCGTAGTGAGAGGCCAATGGATGCGCGGCACCACCAGTTGGGCCGGATCAAACCAACGCCCCCTTTGCAACTGTTGGCGGAGCTGCTCGGTGTGGCGGGCTTCCTGGGTGAAGTCCAGCTCTGCTTGAATGGCCCGGCAGAACTCATCCGCCAAGGCCACCACATCTGCCAACCTGCCGAACTCCGTTTGCGCCACCAGCTCGGCAATGCCCCGGATTAGCCGCGTATCCCGCTCCACCACCGCCTCCAGCCCGGGCCGCTGGATCTTGAGGGCCACCCACTCGCCGCTGACCAGACAAGCCCGATGGACCTGGGCAATGGATCCCGCCGCAACCGACTCTGTGTCCAGGCTGCTGAACACCTGCTCCAACGGCTGCCGCAACTGCTGCCGCAGCAGGATTTCCACCGCATTCCAGGGAACAGGAGGTACGTCGGCCTGCAGAGTGCTGAGGGCCTCGATGTACTCTCGCGGCAACAGGTCCGGACGGGTGCTCAGCAGCTGGCCCAGCTTGACATAGACCGGCCCCAGATCCACCAAAATGTTGCGCAGCACCATTGGGGGGGGCAGTTGGGGTTCCCCAGCCTTGCCAAAAGAGAGCAAGCGGCGCATGTAGTCCCAACCGTGGCGCAAAACCACCTCCAGGATCTCGGCCTGACGCGCCCCACTCTGGGCCAGACGGGCAAACATCGCAGTCTCTCTCCCTGGAAGTCCAATGGCAGAGAAGCCCGATCCCTAGAAAAAGGGGATAGGGGCCACCCTACGGGTTCCATCCCAGCCGGTTTGCAGCCCCTCCCGCAACACCCGCAGCACCTCATCGGTATCGGCATTGGGCTGGGCAAAGGAGAAAACATGCTTGAAGCGCAGTTTGCCCTCCCGATCCACAACGAACTGGGCCGGCAGAGGCGCTCCCAAAGCTTGGCCAACCCCATAGAGGCGGAAGGTTTTGCACTCGGGATCCACCAGCAGCGGGTAAGGCAGCTGCAGGTCTGCTTGAATCTGCTGGCTTTGAACCGGATCGGTGCTGGTGACCATCAGCAGCTCCGCCCCCAGAGCTTGGATCTCCCTGTAGCGGGCTTTCAGCTCTTGGATGTGGGGGTAGCAAAAAGGGCAAAACAGTCTTTCGGTGAAGATACGAGTAAAAGCCAGAACCACCGGCTTTTGGCCGCGGTAGTCCGATAGCCGCACGGGATCCCCTTGCACGCGCGGCAGCTCAAAATCGGGGGCAATCTGGCCGATTTCCAGAGAAGTGTTGGCCGGTTGGGGGATGAAGTTGTCGGCAAAGCGACGGTTAAACAGTCCGCTGTTGCTGGTCATTGCAGTTTTTTACGTTTCTTTACTACTTGCCACCAGCCTAACCCAAAGCCTCGGCCACCGCCTTCAGCCGTCGGAGCTGGGCCCGCATATCCTGCTGGGTCGGCCCTGCTGCCAACAGGTAAAACCCTGCCGCCACCCAGGGACTGGGGATGCGGAAGTTGAAGCAATTGACTAGAAGGGTACCCCCCGGCTGGGGATGGCACTCCCAGCGGTCGGTTCCTTCAAAAAACCCCTCAAACTGCCACTGCACCAAGCCTTCTGCCCGCTCTGTAATCACGCAATCCAAGCTGGGGGATACAAACGGCAAGCGAAGGAAAAAGCGGTAGCGGCTGCCCAATTCCGCCAGAGGGGATCCCACCGCCTCACAGCCCAACAGCGGGTTGAGCCAGCGCTTCATCAACTCCAGGTCGGTGAGGCAGCGATCCACCTGGGCCACGCTGGCCGCAATCGGAATTGACTGGGTGTAGACAGGCATCCTCAGGGGGAAGTTGGGGGAGCGAGCTTGGCCGCAGAGAGGTCTTCTGCCGTGGCAGAGGGGGATACGGTGCTCAGCAAAATCAAGATATCGCGATATTCCACCTGATCCGGCCCGCGACGGGGGGATCCCACTTGCACCACCGCCTGTTGGAGAGGCTTTTTGGGGTGGGGGGGAGACTCGAAAACCAAGGTGCGGATCCCATTGGCCTGCTCGATGTCCGAGAGGATGTCCCAGCCCCGGCCCCACAGGGTGCGGCGGTAGTAGGCGGCAATGGCCTCCAGAGGCTGAGAGGTCTGCAAGATCAGGGAAGCAAGGCCCCCCTCTCGATCCCGAATCTGTCCCGAAGAGATGATGGAAGCGTTGGGCAACTGCAAGTGAGGGGGAAACTGAGGGGGAAGGGCGCGGGCATCTCCTAGGGAAGCCTCAAAGTGCGTGCCATCTTTGCCGATGTGACGCCGCACGGGATCCTGATCCACTTCTTGAGCAACCGGATCAGGCATCTTGCGGCAGGCCACGAGGGATCCCGCCAACAGCCCCAGGGTTAGCCGAGTAAGAATAGGCAAAGAACTTGGCCCCACTGACGTGAACCGCTCAAGACGGGGATTTTTTCTCATCCGTTGGCCAGGGATCCCTGACTGGGTTATAGCGGATCCCGCCTTTGGATACAACCAATCTCCCTTTCTGGGCCAAGTTCCAGAGCAGCCATCATTCGTCGAGCCAGGGTTGACAACTGCACACCAGGTGGCGATCCCCGTAGGCGTTGTCGATGCGGCTGACGCTGGGCCAGAACTTGTGGGCCTTGACCCAAGGGAGCGGGTAGGCGGCCAGCGAGCGAGGATAGGGGCGATCCCAGTGGTCGGCAGCCACCACCTCGGCGGTGTGGGGGGCCAGCTTGAGGGGATTGCGCACCGGATCCATCTCGCCTCGCTCAATGGCGGCAATCTCCTGGCGGATGGCAATCATCGCCTCGCAGAAGCGATCCAGCTCCTCCAGAGATTCGCTCTCGGTGGGCTCCACCATCATTGTCCCCGACACCGGCCAGGAGATGGTGGGGGCGTGGAAGCCATAGTCCATCAGGCGCTTGGCCACATCTTCCACCTCGATGCCGGCGCTTTTTTTCAGGGGGCGCAAATCCAAAATGCACTCGTGGGCCACCCACCCCCCCGGCCCTTTGTAGAGCACCGGGTAGTAGGGATCCAGCCGCTTGGCGATGTAGTTGGCGTTGAGAATGGCCACCTGGCTGGCCAGGGTGAGGCCGGCGGATCCCATAAGGCGAATGTAGGCCCAGGAGATGGGCAAAATGCTGGCACTGCCCCACGGGGCAGCGCTGACGGGGCCGTTACAGCCGGGCAAAACAGGATGGCCAGGCAAATAGGGCACAAGGTGAGGGGCCACGGCAATGGGCCCTACCCCCGGCCCACCTCCCCCATGGGGAATGCAGAAGGTCTTGTGCAGGTTGAGGTGGCAGACATCGGCCCCCAGCTCGGCAGGACGGCAGAGGCCCACCTGAGCGTTGAGGTTGGCCCCATCCATGTACACCTGTCCCCCCGCCTCGTGGATTATCTGGCAAATCTCGCGGATCCCTTCCTCAAACACACCGTGGGTAGAAGGGTAGGTGATCATCAAGGCGGCCAGCCGCTCCCCGTGCTGCTCCACCTTGGCCCGCAGATCCTCAATGTCGATATTGCCGGCTTCATCACAAGCTACGCTCACCACCTGCATCCCCGCCATCACGGCGCTGGCCGGGTTGGTTCCGTGGGCCGAGGTGGGGATCAAGCACACCTGCCGCCGGCTTTCCCCTCTGGCTTGGTGGTAGCGGCGGATAGCCAACAGGCCGGCATATTCCCCCTGAGATCCGGCGTTGGGCTGCAGAGAAACTCCGGCAAAACCGGTGATCTCCGCCAGCATCTTTTCCAACTGGGCAAAGAGGGCTTGGTAGCCGCGGGCCTGCTCCAGGGGCACAAAAGGATGGAGCTGGGCAAACTCCGGCCAGGTGACCGGCATCATCTCCACCGTGGCGTTCAGCTTCATGGTGCAAGAGCCCAAGGGGATCATGGAATGGGTGAGAGCCAGATCCCGGCTTTGCAGGCGGTGGATATAGCGCAGCAGCTCAGTTTCCGAGTGGTAACGGTTAAAGACCGGATGGGTGAGGTAGGGGGTGGTGCGCAGGAGCTGGGGCGGCAGGCTCTGGCCCAAGTCCAGCTCTGGGCTGTCGGGATCCCAAGCTGGCGGTAAGGACTCCGTTCCGCTGCGGGGAAGGGTTCCGGCGAAGATCTCCCACAGATCCCGCAGATCCTGAGCGGTGGTAGCCTCATCCAAGCTGATCCCCAGCGTCCGGTCATCGATCTGGCGTAGGTTGATCTGTCGCTGGGCAGCGCCGGCCTGGATCGCCTGCACCTGCTCTGGAGAAGCTACCTTGACCCAGAAGGTATCGAAGAAATGCTCGGGCCCCACCTCATAACCCAACTGACGGATCCCGGTGGCCAAGTGATGGGCCTGGCGGTGGATGCGCTCGGCTATGTGTCGCAAGCCGCGGGGGCCGTGGTAGACGGCATACATAGAAGCCATCACCGCCAAAAGCACCTGGGCAGTGCAGATGTTGCTGGTGGCCTTGTCCCGCCGGATGTGCTGCTCGCGGGTCTGCAACGCCAAGCGCAGGGCCGGCTTGCCTTGAGCATCCTGAGAAATCCCCACCAGCCGTCCTGGCAGCAGCCGCTTGTGGGCCTCGCGGGTGGCGAAGTAAGCCGCATGGGGGCCACCATAGCCCAAAGGCACGCCGAAGCGCTGGGTGGATCCCACCACGATGTCCGCTCCCCACTCTCCCGGCGGTTGCAATAGGGTTAAGCTGAGCAAGTCGGCGGCCACTGCCACCACCATCCCCTTCTGGTGAGCCTGCTCCACCAACTGCCGGTAGTCCCGGATTTCCCCAAAGGTGTTGGGATATTGCAACAGCAGCCCAAAGCCCTTCTCCGGGCAAAACTCCGCCAGATCCGTCACGCGCACCTGGATCCCCAAGGGCTCTGCCCGCGTCTGTACCACGGCAATCGTCTGGGGATGGCAGCCCCGATCCACCCAGAAAACTGGGGATCCCCTGCCTGCCAAGGTGTAGGCAAGAGCCATGGCTTCGGCGGCTGCGGTGGCCTCGTCCAGCAGGGAAGCATTGGCGATCTCCATCCCCGTCAGGTCGATCACCATCGTCTGGAAGTTGAGCAGGGCTTCCAACCGTCCCTGGGCAATCTCAGCTTGGTAGGGGGTGTAGGGGGTGTACCAGGCAGGGTTTTCCAGGATGCTGCGCTGAATCACCGGCGGCGTCAGGGTGTTGGAATAGCCCATGCCCAAAAAGGATCGCCACACCTGGTTCTGGGCAGCCATTGCCTGCAGTTCCGCCAACACCTGCAGCTCAGGGCAAGGGGATCCCAATTGCAAAGGCCGGCTGCTGCGAATGGCCGGCGGCACCGCCTTCTCCACCAGCTCCTGCAGCGAACTCAGCTCCAACACTTGCAACATCTGCCCAATTTGCCGGGCATCCGGCCCAATGTGCCGTCTGAGAAAGAGTTCGGTCTGCCCCAGCAACTCCAGCTCCGGAGAAGGCGTGGGTTGTGGGATCCCTGGAGATGGATCCCGGCTGGGGGGGTCAAGTCGAGTCGAGTGGAGAAGGGCCAAGTCGGACATGGTGCGATAGCCGAGAAAGGGAGAGCAAGAAAGACTGTCTCCTGATCATAGTTGTTAAAAATTGTTTCTGTCGGGCTCCAAATCCTGTCTTGGCCTTCGATTCGGGGTAGAGGGGATGAGACACTAGATGGTCGGAGAATGTTAGCAACCTATACAGATGAGCCTTTTGGATTCTGCTTGGAGAAGTGATGCTATGCGTTGGCTGCTGTCCATCTTGGTTCGTGTGGTGTTAGTGCTCTGTCTGTGCTTTGCTCCTTTGGGGATCCCTGTTGTGGCCAGGGCCGCAGAGCTTCCCCCGGTAAAGCACTTGGACACTCCGATTGACGTGAACAACACCATCTTGCGCAACTACCGCCAACTGCCCGGCTTCTATCCCACCCTAGCTCGCATCCTGGTGAAAAATGCCCCCTACAAGAGCCTGGAAGACATGTTGCAGATCTCAGGCCTGACAGAGCAGCAAAAGGCCCTGATCAAAGCCAACGCCGAGAACTTCGTGTTTGGCGAGTATCAGGAAGGGGCTAACCAACTGGAAAACCGCATCAACCAAGGGTATTACGGCTGATCTCGGCAGAGGGGCCATCGGGAGAATCGGCTTTTGTAGGAAAGGGATCCTGTGGCCTACGATAACGTCTGCAAGTACTTGGTGGAATGGTTCCCCGAGTCCTTTGCCCGGTGGCTGCTGGGATCCCCGGTTCCCTTGATCCAGCTCCAGCCAACGGAGCTCTCCAGCGGGCCCATTCGCGCGGACTCCCTCATCCTGCTGAGGGCCCAAAACCTGATTTTGCATCTGGAGTTTCAAACCGATCCGGATCCCGACATTCCCTTGCGCATGGCCGACTACTGCCTGCGCCTGTTCCGTCGCTATCCCGACCAGGAGGTGCGGCAGATTGTCATCTACCTAAGAAAAACCCAGTCAGAACGGGTGTACCAGACTTCTTTTCAACGGGGATCCCTGTCCCATCGCTTTGAGGTCTTGCGCCTGTGGGAACAAGATCCAGAGGTGCTATCCCGATACCCAGGCCTCTTGCCCTTGGCGGTACTGGCAGAGCCGGACAATCCAGAACCCCGTCTGCGGCAGGTGGCCAGAGCCATAGCTGAGATGGAGGATCCCAAGCTGCGGCAGGAGTTGAAAGCGGCCACTGCCGTCTTAGCAGGATTAACATGGACGCCAGAGGAAATTAGCAGGGTACTGGGAGGTTTGGCTGTGCGGGAATCGACCATCTATCAGATGTGGCGGGCAGAAGCCCTCAAAGAGGGTCGAGAGGAAGGTCTGCAACAGGGTCTGCAGCAAGGTCTGCAACAGGGTCTGCAGCAAGGTCTGCAGCAAGGTCTGCAGCAAGAAGCAGCTCGACTGACTCTGAGTCAACTGCGGCGCAAGCTGGGATCTTTGCCGGAAGACCTGTCTGAAACCATCCGCCTCTTACCTACCGAGCAACTGGAGGCTTTGGCGGAAGCGCTGTTGGACTTCCAAACCCTGGCCGATTTGATCCAATGGCTCAGGGAGTCATCATCCAACTAGGGTTTGCCGTCGCGGCCTTTTCCAACCTCACAGGACTCTGTGGGTGAGTTAGGATCCCTGTTACTCAGATGGACTCGATGAAACGGCCACAGGTTTTGATCTGTGGCTACTACGGCTACGGCAATGCCGGCGATGAGGCGTTGTTGCTGGCTCTCTTACGAGAGCTAGAGCAGTTGCCCGACCCTGTGCAGCCGGTGGTGCTCTCCCGTCGCCCTGCCGAAACGGCTGCCACCTATGGGGTGCTGGCCTGCCCCCGCTTTGACGGCTGGGCTTTGCAGCGCTGTCTGGCCCAGGCCCAGGCTTTCATCTGGGGTGGGGGCGGTCTGTTGCAGGATCGCACCAGTTGGCGCAGCCCTCTCTACTACCTGGGGGTGATGGGCCTAGCCCAGCGCTGGGGACTGAAGACCCTTGCCTGGGCCCAAGGGATCGGGCCGCTGCAGCGAGGGTGGATTCGTGCACTGGCCCGTCGCTCGTTGGCAGGTTGCACGGCCATCAGTGTGCGGGATGGGGTTGCCTCCCAATGGCTGCAAGAGTGGGGGATCCCTCACCAGGTGGCTCCGGATCCCGTCTGGAGTTTGCCGTCCAAAACCTTGCCGGAATGGGAAACGTGGCCTCAGCCCCGCATTGCTGTGGTCTTGCGTCCGCATCCGCAACTGACTGGAGCCTGTCTAGAAGCTTTGAGCCAGGGTTTACAGCGTCTCCAGGCTTCCACGGGGGCATACCTTCTCTTCGTGCCCTTTCAGCTGGCTCCTCCCGGATCCCCTGACCTTGGGCCAGACTACCACTTGGCTCAGCAGCTTCAGCAGCGCCTACCCCACCGTAGCCAAGTGCTGGAAATTCGGGATCCCTGTCTATTGAAAGGAGTCTTTCGGGGTGTCAGGCTGGCGATCACCATGCGCTACCACGG
Organism: Synechococcus sp. R5-15; assembly: GCF_047462035.1. NCBI lineage: Bacteria > Bacillati > Cyanobacteriota > Cyanophyceae > Synechococcales > Synechococcaceae > Synechococcus > Synechococcus sp. R5-15. The sequence continues at coordinate 9,028 of NZ_JANSIK010000035.1, forward strand.
ATTGGTGATGGCGGCGGCAGAGGGCTGCGCCTGTTTTGGTCTCAGCTACGATCCCAAGGTGAAAACGCTGCTCCAGGAATTGGGCATGCCTGGCTGGGATCTGCAGGAGATGCCCACCGATCCTGAAGCCTTACACCAAGCTTGGCTGGCCTGCTACTCAGAGGGCCTAGCTCTCAGCCCTGCCCAAGCTGACCTGTGGGCGAGGCAATCGGCTCAGCACGCTCAGTTGTTGAGACAGCACCTGAAGTGGGGTTGATGGGGTTGCCTGGAGAAGTTGCTGCCAGGGCGAATTCCGGTAGCGGTTCTTCTGGAGAGCCGCTTTACCCCAAAAGTAGGGGGGCACGGTGTCCCCGAGCCAAAGCGCTGCGTGCATCCGCTTGAGGAGGCCCCCAATTCATTGAGGGGAGGACGTCACCTGAGAGGGTTTTGGGGGAGAAACTCCCGATCCAGGGGCAGGGGGGCGACAGGTTGGGTGAGGGTAAATTGGCCGCTTTCTATCCACTGCTTGAGGATTTCGGCAATTTGTATGGAGCGGCGCAAGCTGGCCAGGGGAGCGGTGCGAATCTTGCGGCCATTGAGGGTGATCTGGCCAGATTTGAGTTGGGCATAGCTCACTAAGCCAAAGGTGGGCCGCACCCGGCGGGGAATGGAAAAGTCAATCACGGGGGCAACCAACTCCTCATCCCGAATGGCAATGGCCTCCAAATCCGCAGGAGCAAGGATGGGGATGGGGATCCCGACCCCCAACATCAAGCTGGGACCGTAGTTGCGGAAGTAGCAGCCCCTCACCCATTCCGCCTGCATTTGCTTGGCATCCCCAATCAGGGCTAGAGTGGCCGCCGGGCCGATGGGAGTTTGGTTGGGCAATCGCTTTTGCAGCGGAAAGTGTTGGGTGCCCTCCCAGGCGACGTAGCCGATGCCGCCTCCCAAAAAGATGCGGCTGCCGATCCCCACCCGGCGCAACAGGGGATCGTTCAACAAGGGGGATAGCTCTCCCGGGTTGGAATAGACGGCATTGCCCAGATGCGGTTCCAACAGGCCCAAGTAGGTGTACAAAGGCCGATCCCCGCCGTTCACCCCGACGATGAAGTTTTGGTAGGCATTGCGGGGGTTGAACAGGTAAAACTGGTTGAGCTGATCCCGAGTCAGGGTGGTCTCGTAGTCGGCGCGGGGGTAACAATCGGTCACTTGGCCGATGGCCCGCAAATGGACGCGCTTGCCCGCCACCAGGTCGGCAATGACATGGCCGCCCCCATAGGCTTGATCCGCTTGCTCGCTGGGTTGGGCTGCCCCCAGGTAAAGATCCACCGCGCCAAATCCGGCATAGGCCGGTACCCCGTTCAGCCAAGCTTGGCGAATCTTGATGGGCGGATCCGTATGGCCCAGGTTCACAATGGCTCCTGAAGACTCCATTGGCTCAAAGGTGCCGGTGGTGATCACATCCACCTGCTCAAAGGCTTCCTGGATCCCCAAGGTGGCCAGCTTGGCTTTGGCTTCCAGGGCCGTCCACACCCGCACCTGGCCTTTGGCAATGCGTTGGTTAATCTGGTCTAGGGTTCTCTCCATGGGATGTAAAGATCGCAATGGTTGGTCGCGTTGGCGGTGTGGAGCACTAGGCAGTCTTGATCGCTTGATCGTCGAGGGATCCGCTCCCATCTTGAATTCTCTCGTGAGGCAGCTCTTGGGACTGGCTCAATGAATAGCTTAAATGGACGGGGATCTGGGCCGGTGGGGCTTAAGGGGATCCGGCAGTATGGGCCGCTTTTGCCGGCGTTGGGGTTGGTGGGCCTGCTCTACGGCGGGGGGCTGCTGCTGGCTCTGGCCCAGAGTGTGGGCCTCTACGGCCTGGGCGAGAGGGGGTTTACCCTGCAGGGGTATGGGGAGCTGCTGCGGGATGCGGAAGTCGGGGGATCCCTGTTGCTCAGCCTCAGAATCGCTCTGTTGGCAACGGGGTTGGCGCTGCTTTTGGGGCTGGGGCTGGCGCTGCTGTTGCGGGGGGTGGGGGGGTGGGCCATCTGGCTTGGCCAGTTGACGCTGCCGATTCCTCATTTGGTGGGGG
>NZ_JANSIK010000036.1:0-1207 GCF_047462035.1 Synechococcus sp. R5-15
ACAAAAAAATCCCCCAGACCAAGCTGGGGGATCCACCAATGCTGTTGAAGCGTCAGGTCAGGCCATCAGCCACGCACCGCAGGCGCTACCTCCACCGCCGCCAAATCCAGCGGGAAGTTGTGCGCATTCCGCTCGTGCATCACTTCCATCCCCAGGTTCGCCCGGTTCAGCACATCAGCCCACGTCCCAACCACTCGACCGTTGCTGTCCACAATCGACTGGTTGAAGTTGAACCCGTTCAGGTTGAACGCCATGATGCTGATCCCCAGCGCCGTAAACCAGATCCCCACCACCGGCCAAGCCGCCAGGAAAAAGTGCAGGCTCCGGCTGTTGTTGAACGACGCATACTGGAAAATCAACCGGCCAAAATACCCGTGCGCCGCCACAATGTTGTAGGTCTCTTCCTCTTGCCCAAACTTGTACCCCAGGTTCTGGGACTCCTCTTCCGAGGTCTCCCGAATCAGGGTGGAGGTCACCAGCGACCCGTGCATGGCGCTAAACAACGCCCCACCAAACACGCCGGCCACGCCCAGCTGGTGGAACGGGTGCATCAGGATGTTGTGCTCTGCCTGGAACACCAGCATGAAGTTGAAGGTCCCCGAAATCCCCAAGGGCATCCCGTCCGAGAACGACCCCTGCCCAATCGGGTAAATCAAAAACACTGCTGTGGCCGCTGCCACGGGCGCAGAGTAAGCCACCGCAATCCAGGGCCGCATCCCCAAACGGTAGCTCAGCTCCCATTCGCGTCCCATGTAGCAGAACACCCCAATCAAAAAGTGCAGCACAATCAGCTGGTACGGACCGCCGTTGTACAGCCACTCGTCCAGTGAGGCGGCTTCCCAAATCGGGTAAAAGTGCAGGCCAATGGCTGCCGAAGAGGGCACTACAGCCCCAGAAATGATGTTGTTCCCGTACAGCAAGGAACCGGAAACGGGCTCGCGGATGCCGTCAATGTCCACCGGCGGAGCCCCAATGAAGGCGATGATAAAGCAGGTGGTGGCAGTCAGGAGGGTGGGAATCATCAGCACCCCAAACCAGCCAATGTAAAGGCGGTTATCGGTGGAGGTGACCCACTCGCAGAACTGCTCCCACACGTTGCTGGTTGAGCGACGTTGGATAACAGTAGTCATGAGGACAAACTTCCCTAAGGAAGCGCGAAGATTGACAACCTAAACTTAAAACATCCGTTAAGTTTCGTCAACTACCT
>NZ_JANSIK010000037.1:0-6570 GCF_047462035.1 Synechococcus sp. R5-15
TGGGCTTGGGTGGAGGGGTTGGAGTTGGGGTTGCCAGGGCAACTGCAGCCGGGGCAGGTGGTGGTGGAACAGGGGCAGGCGGTGGCGGTGGTTGGGGTCTTGGCGGAGGAGGAGCAGGGGCCTCCTGGGGACGGGCGGCCTGGGATTGGGGTGGACTGCCTTGAGAAGGAGGAGCTTCTACCCGCTCACCCCCATCGCGGGAATCAACTTCTGAAACCAGATCTGCTTCCTCTGGGGGCTGCAGATCTTCTGGATCCAGAAGGATAAACTCAATGGCTTCTTGTTCTGGCTCGCGAGTGAGCCAAAGCCGCCCCAAGTGGAGCAATCCCAGCAGCACCAGCACGTGCAGCAGCAGCGACAGCGCCACCATCCAAAAAAAGTTGCGAGATTCATCCTCGCGGCGGCGCTGCTCAATCCAGATGCTGGTCATAGCCAAGAGTGCCCTTTCCTTTCTTCAACGCTCTCAACACACCGAGTTGTCTGTTGCAGACTGGGCCACGGGGGTAACACCCCAGCTAGTGTTATAGCATCCGAGCAGTTGGCACTCCTGCGCAAAGGCGTATAGTCTATCTCGGGCTCGGGAAGGGATCCCACCTTGCAGCAGCTCTAAGATCGCCTACCTTGAAAAGAGCGGGGATCCCATTAGCCGGGGAAAAGCCCCACAGCTCGGGGTGCTGGCTCTGATGTTGGCTGGTGGGGCACTTTTGGTGGCTTTTTAGGAGCGACGTTATGGAACCCATCCGCTTTCATCTGGCCTTTCCAGTTGCCGATATTGCCTTGGCCAAGGCCTACTACGGCGATGGCTTGGGCTGTGAGATCGGTCGAGAAACCTCTGCTGCCGTTATTTTTAACCTGTACGGCCATCAACTGGTGGCCCACCTCACCCACGAAGAGCTGACGCCCCAGCGGGGCATCTACCCTCGTCATTTTGGCCTGATCTTCCCTACCCAAGGGGATTGGCAGGCGCTGGCCGACCGTGCCTTGGCGCGGGCCTTGCCCTTTTATCAAGAGCCGCGCTGGCGCTTTGTTGGCACCCCCTTGGAGCATGGCACCTTCTTTTTGCAGGATCCCTTCCATAACCTGCTGGAGTTTAAGTACTACCGCCACGCTTCCGCCATTTTCGGGGAGCGGGAATTGGCCTTGGTCGGGGACAGTGCTTCCCACCGCTCGCGCGAACGATCCCCGGCCCGCTCAAGTGGCATGTAGTGCAAACAGGAGGAACCTTTGGCCACTCAACCCCTGCGTTCTGGCCCTGCGCGCGGCCCTATCTGGCAGATGGATTTCAACGCCGTCCCCCTGCGGGATGAGCAGAACCGAAGGGTTTGGGAGCTGTTGGTATGCGATCCCACCGGCCGGTTTCGCCAAGCGCAGTATTGCAGTAACCAAGAGGTGAACAGCACCTGGGTGGCACGACAGTTGCGGAGCTACCTCGAAGCGGCTCCCCAGCCTCCCTCGGCCATTCGTGTGTTTCGAGCCCGCATGAGTTCCATCCTGCAACGGGCCTGCGATGCGGTTGGGATCCCGATGCTGCCCAGTCGTCGCGTTTACACCCTCAAAGCTTGGATGCGAGAACGGGCAGAGCAGGTTTACCCTCAAGAGACTCAGTTTACCTACAGCCCCGAACCTCCTGTGGATCCGGATCCGCCGGATCCCATCCGTCTGCCGGACAAGTTACAGGGAGAACGCTGGGCCTTCGTGACCTTGCGAGCTGAGGATCTGCGGGAAGCCGACGCCTGGCCGATAGAATTTGGCGAGCTTTTTCCGGTTGCCTGGGACACTTTGACGCCCGACACATTGGCACCAGTGGTGCGGAGCACCCTCATTCCCGGCTTGGTGATTACCTCGCAGCGGGCTTTGCCGATGGCAGCCTGGATGAGCGGTATGGAACCCGCCTACTTGAGTGTGGCAGACGGCCGGCTACTGCTCGAGGCGGGCCTCAACGATTGTTATCTGTTTGCACAATTGAGAGATGAAACACTGCGAACAGAGGCAGAAGTCTTTGCCCAGCGCCAGCAGCAGGCCCAGGGGCTCCACTTTCTTGCCATTCAAACCGATCTCAGGGCCCAGTCTTTCGCCGGCTTCTGGCTGATGCAACATCCGCTGTAAGTAGCAGCCGTTACAGCCTGTTTGTAAATTACAGTCATTTCAAACTAGATTGAGACACTCCCCAAACGCTCCGCGCCGCTGCCGCGACCACCCCCAGCTCCTCTCCCAGAGGGAGAGGGGAGTTAGAGACCAATGCGACAGAAATGTTTCATTACCTGTTTAAAAAATGACTACACTACTTGAAATGACTGCGTTTTCGATTCAAACTAGGGCCCTGCATCCGCACCCAAAACCTTGAATGCGCAGGGCCAGAAGGCTTTTCAAGGACTCCGTCCCGCTGGCGCGATCAGTGGCCTAGGCGTCTCACCCTAACTTGAAACCACCATATCGCCAAAGTCGCCAAAGAGAGAAGGGATCCTCACTAGGAAAACACAGCCTCCAGCGCCTGCAAGGTCTTTTTCACCTTGGCCTGGGCTGCCTCCACCTCGGGTTGGTCATAGGCTTTGGCGGCAAAGTCTAGTTGTTCTAAGCTGCGGCCCATCTCCTTAGCCAGGCGCAGCACTTCCCGCTTTTGTTTATCTGGCAGGGTAGCCGCCAGGCCGGTCAAGGTCTTACGAGTGAGTCCCATCGGCCCGTGGATGTAGGAGCGGATCTCCAACCAGTCCTCCGCCTCCACCAGGCTTTGCAGCCGCTCTACCTGTTGCTCCAGTTGTTGCAGCTCTCGGGGCAGGCCAGCAGCCGCTTGCACAGAAAGGGATCCCAGCCACAGCCCCAATGTCAGGATGGCAACCAGCAACACACTCCGCCAGCGACAGATCATCACATACCTCCCACATGCCTGCAACAGGCTTGACTTCTTGGCCATGATTGCCATCAGCTTTTTGGCAATCATTTGGTAATCAAATGAATAGTTTACCCGCTGGCTGCACCTCAGCCCCTTGGCTGCCTCTCGAAGAGCACAGCAAATCGGTTAGGCTAGGGATGTAAAAGAATGTAAATGGCACTCTCATGCAACGCATCATCCTCATGACCGGCAAGGGTGGAGTCGGCAAAACCTCGATGGCGGCGGCGACCGGCTGGCGTTGTGCCGAGATTGGCCTGAAAACTTTGGTGCTGAGCACAGATCCGGCCCACTCTTTGGCCGATAGCTTCGATCAGCCCTTGGGCCATGAGCCGGTCGAGGTCAAACCTAACCTTTGGGGGGCGGAGCTGGACGCCCTCAACGAACTGGAGCTGAATTGGGGATCCGTCAAAACCTACATTACCCAGGTGTTGCAGGCGCGAGGGCTAGATGGGGTGCAGGCACAGGAGCTGGCGATTTTGCCAGGGATGGATGAGATCTTTGCCCTAGTGCGGGTGAATCGCCATTACGACGAAGGCAAGTTCGATGTGTTGATCATCGACTCGGCCCCTACAGGCACGGCCCTGCGCCTCTTGAGCCTGCCGGATGTTTCTGGCTGGTACATGCGCAGGTTCTACAAACCCCTGCAGGGGCTGGCGCAAATGCTGCGTCCTATTGCCGAGCCGATTGTGAAGGGGCTGACCGGGATCCCGCTGCCGAATGACCAGGTGCTGGATGCTCCTTATGAGTTCTATCAGAAGATTGAGCGGCTGGAGCGCATCCTCACCAACAACCGCATCACCTCAGTGCGGCTGGTCACTAACCCCGAAAAGATGGTGATCAAAGAATCGCTGCGGGCCCACGCCTACCTCAGCCTTTACGGGGTGGCCACCGATTTGGTGATCGCCAACCGCATCTTGCCCGATGGAGTGGTGGATCCCTACTTTGCCGCCTGGAAGGCAGCCCAACAGAAATATCGCCAGGAAATCCACGAAAACTTTGCCCCCCTGCCGGTCTTCGAGATCCCGCTGTACTCCGAGGAGTTGGTGGGATGGGACGCCCTAGCCCGCCTGAAAAAAGACCTTTGGGGGGATCGCAACCCGGCGGACGTGCTCTATGCCGAGCAAACCCTGAATGTGGTAACCGACAACGGCCAGTACCGGCTGGATCTTTACTTGCCCGGGATCCCGAAAGAGCAGGTGGAATTGACCAAAACCGGGGATGAGCTGAACATCCGCATCGGCAACCACCGCCGCAACTTGGTTCTGCCCCAGACTTTAGCGGCCATGACCCCGGCCCGCGCCAAGATGGAAGAAGACTACCTGCGCATTCATTTTGCTGCTTGAGGCTGTAGCTGCTCTTGGTTGCGTCAGTGTTGAACGGCAACGGGGCAGCGTCAGCGCCAGATGGCACAATGAGGGTGTTCCCTACTTCTAAAGATGGATCGCCGAGGATCCCTTCTCAGAAGAGGATGAGATCATGCTGTTGCTTCGTATCTTCCTGATGGCTCTGCTCATCGCTTTGACAGGTTGGTTTTCCCCTCCCGCCAGCGCCCTGCTCAACGACGACCGTTACGATGGCAACATCTTTGCCCTCTACGGGGCCAATGGCGGCATGATCCCCCCCCGCGTTTCCTTGAAGCAGGCGAAAGAGCAAGGGATCCCGGCCCTCCTCGTGTATTACATCGATGACAGTAGCGATTGCAAAAAATACGCCGCCACCATTGCCAACCTGCAGGTTCGCTACGGGCTGGGGGTCTATTTCATCCCCTATTCCGTCGATTCCCTCCTGCCCGGCGACGAGCGCGGCCAATACTACACCGGACAAGTGCCTCAAACCCTCCTCTTCGACCCAGAGGGAAATATCGTCTATCAATCCGTCGGCAACCGCCCCATCACCGAGGTGGAAAACGCTATTCGCGCCCTCTTCAAGTTGGATCCCGTTCCCCCAGGGCTGATCAAAGCCAAACCTTTCAACGAGATCCAAACCGGATTTGCCGGATCCCGTTCTCCCCAAGCCTACCCCCCCACAAAAGCCCAGCCGTGACGGCCAATCCCGATCCCTTTGATCCTCTCGAGGCTCTGCAGGAAAAACTCCAGAGTCTCCAGGCTCGTCTTGCCGACCTCAGAGAATTGGAGCGCATAGCCCAGCTTTCCCCTGAACAATGGGCCGAAATCCAAGCTGAAGCCAGTCAACTGGAGCAACGCCTGCAGGCTTATGTGCTAGAGGTGTTTAATCCTGTCCCCGCTACCTTTTGGCAGGTGGTACGCTTCGGCGGCCTTGGCCTGCTGCTGGGCATTGCTCTGCAGCGCTGGGTGCTGAGCTAGCCAGCACACCCCTTAAGATAAAAAAGCTCTTGGATCCCGGAGCCCTTGCCCATGCGCATGCGACGCCCTAGACCATTTAGTCTTGACCGCAAGACTTCGCGCTTTCTGCCTCTGCTGGGCCTGCTTTTGGCGCTGCTGACCCTCCTGCCCCGTTGTCTGCTGGTTGTCCAACCCGGCTACGAAGCCGTCATCTTCAACCGCCTCACGGGAGTGGAAATGACTCCCCGCCGCGAGGGGATCCATCTGCTGATTCCGGTGCTGCAGTTCCCCACCCTTTACGATGTGCGCACCCAAACCTACAACATGACCAGCCGAAGTGAAGAGCGCAGCGTCAAAGCCGACGATACCCTCACCGCTCTCACTGCCGATGGGCAACGGGTGGATCTGGATGTTTCGGTGCGCTATCGCCTGGATCCGGATCGGGTTCCCGAAATCCATCGCAATGTAGGCCCCGATTACCTGAACAAAATTATTCGCCCCGCCTCCCAAGCCGTGGTGCGCAATGTTATCGCCCGCTATTCGGCCATTGGCGTTTATTCTGAGCAACGAGCTGAAATCCAAGAACAAATTGCCGCTGAGCTCTCTCGCCTAATGCAGCCAGAAGGGCTGGTGCTGCAGAGCTTGCTCTTACGCAATGTGGAATTTTCCAAAGAGTTTCAGTCGGCCATCGAAGCCAAACAAATTGCCGAGCAAGAGAAGCAAAGAGAAGTGTTTCGCGTAGAGCAGGCTCAACTCATCAAACAACGAATGATTGTCAAAGCCAGCGGTGAGGCCCAAGCCATCGCCCTCAAAGGGGAAGCGCTGCGCAGCAACCCGAACGTCATCCAGCTCGAGTATGTCCGCAACTTGCCCGACGACATCCAAGCCATCGTCAGCGAGCAAAACACCATCCTCAATCTGGGGGACTTTCTCAACAAGTAATCGATTCGAGAGTCCCAAGTTAGGATTGGATCCATCCAGTTCAGGTGCATCCACTCCAAGCCCGTTCTCAACAGACCATCAGCCCCAGCCCCTCTCCCAGAGAAGTGTTGCTGCTGTGCCCCTTAATTTCTTGATGGGCCGTAATTCTCGGCCTTTGCATTCATTTTGCATTCATAGAGAACCCAGCACTCTCCGGTACTCCGGGGGCCAAATACCGGGCCCGACACTCAACTGGCAAGCTGACGTAGGAGCCTGGGGAGTTGACTGGGGCATCCACTCTCCGGAGCATCTGTATCAGACTAAACAGAAGGAGGCTGCCAGGATATCTAGGCTTTGTACAATTGCTCACAAAGCCCTGGGTTGATGGGAGCATGACTCTAGTCAATAATAAGCTCAACTATACTGAAAATAATGTATAATATGTTCAGTACGGAT
>NZ_JANSIK010000038.1:0-1213 GCF_047462035.1 Synechococcus sp. R5-15
CCTGCGCAATCCTATCGCAGTGGTAAGTCGTTCAAGTGTGGGCACTGTGGATGGGAAGGGGATGCGGACTTGAATGGTGCAAACGTAATTGCGCTCTTGGGGGCTGCCGTAAACCAGCCTGGAGGTCCGGGCTTGTTTTGTTCTCTGGTAGAGCAGAGCAGGCCCAGGGCTACTGAAAGCCCGCTCCGTACTGCTTAGCGGTCGGAGCCGGGTAGTTTACACCACAGATCCGGTCACGTAGCGTTGCGGAGCAACAGGAGCAACAAAGTTTGTACGGGGAACATGAGGTGGAGTTGAGAAGAGGTGCCTAGCCCAACCTTTGAACAGCCTGAGGAAATCCGAGCGCTTTTTGACCGCATTGCTCCCCACTATGACTCCCTCAACCAAACCTTGAGCCTGGGCCTCCATCAGGTTTGGAAGCGTATGGCCGTGCGTTGGTCGGGCGCCAGCTCAGGAGGATATGTGCTGGATCTGTGCTGTGGAACCGGTGATCTGGCTCTGCAGTTGGCCCGCCGAGTAGGACGAAGGGGACATGTGGTGGGCCTAGATTTCTCTCCCGCCATGCTGGCGATTGCCCGGCGTCGCTCCCGGCTCTTCCCTGGCTACTCCCTGGAGTGGGTTTTGGGAGATGCCTTGGCCTTACCTTTTCCCGACAGTAGCTTCGATGCCGTTACCATGGGCTACGGCTTGCGCAATGTAACCGATATTCCCCAAGCCTTGCGAGAGATTAGGCGAGTACTGAAGCCAGGACGTCGTGCCGCCATTTTGGATTTTCACCGCCCCACAGGGATCCCTCTTTGCGAACAATTTCAGCGCTGGTACTTGAACACTCAGGTGGTTGCCCAGGCCAAAACTTTGGGACTGGGATCCGAATATGCCTACATTGATCCCAGCCTAGATCGCTTTCCCTCTGGAGAAGAGCAACGACAAATGGCCCTGCAGGCAGGGTTTGCCAGTGCCAAGTTCTACCCCCTAGCGTGGGGCATGATGGGGGTACTGGTGATTGAGAAGTTTCGTATTGTTTCCATTAATTCCACTAATTCCACTTCCCCGAAGGGAAGCGACTCCCCCCGACTATAACCCTTGTCCAGAGCGGGATCCAGGGGCCTAGATCGACAGGGTCTCGTTTAAGGACTCCGTCCTGCTGGCGCGAAAGGACTCCGTCCCGCTGGCGCGAACGGCTGCAATTTCCCCTTATTTTTCTCCGCCGAGG
>NZ_JANSIK010000039.1:0-58236 GCF_047462035.1 Synechococcus sp. R5-15
AAACCAACTTCATCCTCTTTCCTCTATAAATTATTCTCTCTATCCTAACATAAGATCAACACGACCTAGGCGACTTCTGGTTGCGCCGGTGGGGTGAAGTTTGTTGAACATTCGATGTAGTCAATTTCGATGTAGTCAATTTTCAGCTCTCGGCCCGAGCGAATCTCTTCCATCGGGGATCCGCAGTTGGGGCAAGCATAGCGCCGGCCTATCTCTGGCTTGTACTCTTGGCCGCAGGGATGGCAATAGGCAATGAGCGGCGTTTCCCGGATGACCAACTGGGATCCCTGTAGGAAAGTACCCTGGGTTTGTGCGGCATAGGCAAAGGTTAGGCTGGCCGGCTCTACACAGGTGAACTGTCCTACCACCAGGTGCACCCGAGCGATCTGAGGCTGTCCCGGCTGACTTTGCCACCAGTCACGTAGTGTTTGGATCAAGGCGCGGGTCATGTCGGTCTCGTGCATCTCTTACCTCCAGTCGCCGGCCATTTCTGGCGTCGCCTCCGGGTGGATGTAGGCGGGCTTCTCTCGGCGCGGCAGTTGCCCAGATACCACCAAATGGGCCAGCGTATCGCAAATAACTCGGGTGGCCATTAGAGCTGTGATATCGCTAATGTCGTAGGGGGGAGAGACTTCCACCACCTCCAGGCCACAGATCGGTGCTTCCCGCACAATGCGCTTGAGCAAGTAGAGCGCTTCCCGCGGCAGCAGCCCACCCGGCTCTGGCCAGCCTGTACCGGGTACAAAGCCGGCATCGATGCAGTCGATATCGAAGCTGATGTACACACAATCGGTGCCGTCTAGGGCTTTTTCGAGGGCGAAATCGGCGGCTGCATCCAAGCCCATTTCGGTGATGTCGGTAACGGTGAGGATGTGGGTGGCCCGCTCCCGGCACACCTTCACCCCTTGCCGTGGCACTTGCCAGCCACCAATGCCCAGTTGCACCAGGTTGTGGGCCGGTGCGTTGCGGATGTTGGTGGCATGAAACCAAGGCTAAGCCTCGACTCATTGTTGCCAGCCGGATAGGGAAAGCCTCGCTTCTTTGGCCAAAGCCGCTTGGGCTTCGGTGGAAAAGCCGTTATTTGCGTTCGATTCGGTGGTCATGGCTGGGATCCCCCGTTAGGTGGTGTATTCGGCGTTGATGCGCACGTAATCGTAGCTGAGATCGCAGCCCCAGGCCACGCCCTGGCCGGATCCCTGATGGAGATCCACGGTGAAGGTCACCGGATCCCCTTTCAAGTACTCAGAGGCTGCCTTGCGATCGAAAGCCAGGGGCATTCCCGCCTGCATGAGCAGAAAATCCCCCAGACGGATATCCAACCGGCGGCTGTCAAAAGGGATCCCGGCTCGGCCGGCGGCGGCTGCCACCCGTCCCCAGTTGGGATCGTTGCCAAAAGCTGCCGCCTTCACCAAGGGAGAGCTGGCGATCACACGGGCCATATGCCGGGCTGCCCCATCATCCACAGCCCCACACACCCGAATTTCCAGCAGCTTGGTAGCTCCTTCCCCATCGCGGGCAATGGCCTTGGCCAGATGAATGCAAACTTGGTTGACCATCTCCGCCAAAGTCTGGGCAGCTTCTGTGCCGGCTTGCAGGGTTGGGATCCCACTTTGGCCGTTGGCCAGAGCCAAGAGCATGTCGTTGGTGCTGGTATCCCCATCCACCGTGATTTGGTTAAAGCTGAGGTCAGCAGCTTGCTTGAGGATCTGCTGCCACAGGCGGGGATCCACAGCCGCGTCACAGGTTAAAAAAGCCAGCATCGTGGCCAAGTTGGGGTGGATCATGCCGGATCCCTTGGCAATGCCCCCGACCCTGACGGTGTACCCGTCGATCTCAGCTTGCAGGGCAACGCTTTTGGTCACCAAGTCGGTGGTGATGATGGCGCGGGCGGCGCTCTCCCCCCCCTCTGGAGAGAGGCTGTCGATAAGGCCAGGCAGGGCTGCTTGGATTTTCGGCATTTCCAGTTGTCGCCCGATGACCCCTGTGGAGGCCGTGAGCACCTGATGGGCCGGGATCCCCAACCGTTCTCCCACCCAGAGGGCCAGTTGGGCGTTGTTGCGCTCTCCTTCTTCTCCGGTACAGGCGTTGGCTTGCCCAGCATTGCAGAGGATGGCCCGCACCGGCTGCTGTTGGGCGAGGATCCCTTGGTTGTAGGTAACACAGGCTGCTTTGACCTGATTGGTGGTAAAAACGCCTGCCCCAACCGCATCGCACTCGGAAACGATCAAAGCCAGATCCGCAGCTCCTGAGGGCTTGAGGCCAGCGGCCACTCCAGCGGCTCGAAACCCTTGCGGGGCTGTAACAGCACCTGCAACCGGTTTAAATGGGGATCCCATGTGTTCCTTGGCCAGAGGGTGGTCGGCAACATCATACCGACTTGCTGCTCCGATTTGGGTCATCGCAAGCTTTCCGTGAGAAACTCTCTGGAAACCGGTTCTGAGGGAAAGAGTTGTAGTTACGCCTACCAAGCAGAGGCGGCAGAGAGGGTTATTTTGAAAGTGTGTGCTTCCTCTGCTCCGGGAATTGCCAGCCATGCCCACCCCTGTCATTACCCTCAACCATGTCAGCAAGGTCTATTCCAATGGCACGGTGGCTTTGCAGGACATGAATATGACCATCCAAGAAGGGCAGTTCGTTAGCTTGGTGGGGCCATCCGGCTGTGGGAAAAGCACAGTGCTACGGTTGGTGGCAGGTCTGGGGCATCTGACCACAGGCTCTATCGAATGGGGGCAAAATCTTGAGAAGGGTGCTCCCCAAGGGGAACCCAAGTTGGCCTTTGTGTTTCAGGAACCGGCCCTTATGCCTTGGGCGACGGTGATGGACAATGTGGGGCTACCCTTAAAGTTGGCAGGTGAGCCCAAGCCAAAAGCCAATCGAGATGTCTTGGAAGCTCTGCAACTGGTGGGCCTGCGGGGGTTTGAGCGCAGTTTTCCCCGCGAGCTATCGGGCGGCATGCGCATGCGGGTTTCCATTGCTCGCGCCCTGGTAACCAAGCCGCAGGTGTTGCTGATGGATGAACCCTTCGGAGCTCTGGATGAAATCACCCGCAGCAAGTTGAACAGCGACCTGTTGGAGCTGTGGCAAGAAAAGCGCTGGACGGTGATCTTTGTTACCCACAACATTTACGAGGCCGTCTACCTGTCCAACCGCGTGGTGGTGATGGCGGCTCGCCCAGGGCGGGTGATAGCCGATATTCCCATCGATGCGCCCTATCCCCGCTCGGAAGACTTTCGCACCTCTTCCCTTTACAACAACTACTGCCGTGAAGTGTCGGCCCGTCTGCACGAGGCCATGCACGGCTCAGCTCAGGATCCCCCCTATTTGCGCCCCCTCTCTGCTGGACGTTTGCGCTGATGGGATCCCTGGCTTAGCGGTGTTCTCTCTGTTGCGTAAGTCCCTTGATGCCCCAACCTCACGATATGTTCGACCTGTTTGTCCAGCTTCTCGAGCCATGGCGCCGTTGGCTGGGATCCCTTGTTGGCTTGGGGGAGAGCTGGCCTCTCCATTGGCCAGATTGGTCTCTGCCCAAGCTGACCGGCGCAGTTGGAGAAAAACTCGGATCCCAACCCACGGATGAGGCAGACATACCGAGTGCCGGCTCAGGGGTGCCTGCAAAGGGGTTGAATCTGGGCCGTTGGTTCAACCTGGAAGTGATTGCCCCCCTTATCGTCGGGATCCTCTTCTTGGTGGGCTGGGAAGTGGCGGTGCGGGTAACGGGAGTGCCCCACTACCTCTTGCCGGGGCCGATTTTGGTGGTGCAAACCCTCATCCGCGACTGGGGAACGCTTTTTCCTTCCCTGTTGATCACTGTGCAAATTACGGTGGTGGCCTTTTTGGCTGCCACAGTGTCGGGGCTTTTGGTCTCGATTGTGTTCACCCAGAGCAAATGGATCGAGCGCAGCTTTTTCCCTTATGCGGTGATTTTACAGACGATGCCCATTGTCTCCATCGCCCCGCTGATCATCATTTGGCTGCGTAACAACACCTTTGCTGCGATGGTGGTGTGCGCCTGGATTGTGGCTTTTTTCCCGATTCTTTCCAACACCACTCTGGGGCTGAACAGCGTCGATCACAACCTGCTCAACCTGTTCCAACTGTACAAGGCCAACCGCTGGCAAACGTTGATCTACTTGCGGCTACCCAGTGCCATGCCCTATTTCATGGGGTGCCTGCGCATCAGCGGTGGCCTCTCTTTGATTGGGGCGGTGGTGGCGGAGTTTGTTGCCGGTACCGGTGGGCAGCGGGCCGGGATCGCCTACCAGATCTTGATCTCCAGCTTCAACCTGCAGGTGCCCCGCATGTTTGCGGCCTTGATCTTGGTCACTGGCTTGGGGATCCTGATCTTTATTTCCTTAAGTGCTCTATCCGACAGGGTGTTGGGCAAGTGGCATGAGAGTGCTGTGCGCCGAGAGAATTGAAAAGTTGAGCTTGTTAGAAATCTATAGTCTTTCAGGTTAGGGCAAGACGCCTGGTTTACTGAGAAAAGCCTTTTGGCCTGGCATATTCACCGTTTTAGGTGTGGGTACAGTGTCTTAGAATAATCACGACATCTAAAAGCAGGTAGAAGACGTCTTCTGGAAAAGCAGAGGAACCGCGCTGCGCTTGCTGTCGGCGGCTATCTCAGTCCTACTTGTGGGTTGCTATCGGAGGGGGATGAACTCGGTGCGGCCAATGACTTGCTGGCCTTGATCCGAAAGAGCATAGTTGATGAAGTCGGCCACCACAGGGCTGGTTCTTTGAGGTGCCACCAAAAACACAGTCCGCGCCAAGGGGTAGCTGCCCCTCTGGATGGCCTCACGGGTGGGCATCTGGCCGTCGATGGGCACAATCCGCACCGTTTGCTGGTTTTGCACCTGATCGACAGTGCTGTAGGTGATGCCATCTTCTCCCAAAGCCCGCAGCAGCGGGGTGGTGACATCTTCTGTGGCGGTGGTGAAGTAGGGAGGGTTATCGGGAGCGAAGGGCAGCCCCAACAACACGAGTTCTTGGAAAACGCTGTAGGTGCCGCTCTGGGGGGCGCGATTGAGGACCCGAATCCGCCGATCCGGGCCGCCCACCTGGCTCCAATTGGTGATCCGACCCTGGAAGATATCGGCCAATTGCTGCAGCGTCAGTCCTCCTTTGTAGGGGTTGTTCACCCCCACCGCCACCGCCAGGGCATCTTTGGCCACCGGGATCGCCTGTAGACCCGCCTGCACTTCGCTGGCATTGAGGGGGCGGGAGCTAGCGGCCATCTGGATGCGACCTTCCATCAGGGCCTTCAGGCCGGCATTGGATCCATTGGGCTTGCCATCCGGGATCCCATAGGTGAGGGGAATGCCGGGGTTGCGCTGGGTGTAGCCTCCCTTCAGGGCCAAGACGATCCGGATCATCGTGACGCTGCCATCCATCTGGAGCACTGCTGGGTTGGGCAGAGAAGTATCCAGATTAACGGCGTTGGCAGGGGGGTTGGGCGCTGTTGGGGCTTGGGGCCGGGTAGCTGGAATCTGGCTGGGGATAGGAGGTGTGTTCTCTCTATTCAGGAATGAGTCCAACAGGCCGGAACGATAGGCATACCAGCCGCCGCCTCCCAGTATCGCGAACAAAAGAATGTAGACGATTGGAGGTGGGCCGGAAGGTCGTGCAGTCATGGGATCCCCCCTAAAGAAAATTCACGATCCAGACTTTTGAGACTTCCCCCTCTGTTGTATCAGCTATCCGCGCAGATTGGGTGAGCAGCAGGTTAAGGTGCATCTATCCGCACATGGCCGCCTCTCGTCCCACCTCGCGCAGCTCAATTACGTCCGCACGGGGATCCGCCTGCACAACTTCCAACTCGATCCAAGCCCCCAGAGGAATCTGGCGTTCTAGGCGCACCGGCACCCGAAAGGCAATCTCATCCAGCATGGCCAACACCAAGTTTTCCTGCTCGCGCAGGTAGCCCAAGACCAGAGCCCGCCAAATTTGCCCCGGTCGCAGGCGCAGGTATTCGATGCTCCAATAGCGCTTGGATTTCCGCTCCACCTGGTTGGCCTCAGCGGTGCCCGGCTCAATCCCCAGCAGCAGCTGCTGCACATCCGCCTCCGTCAACGGCAAGGGATCCCCGCGCAAAAAGGCCTTGATCTGGTAATGGGCCACCAAATCCAGGTAGCGCCGAATCGGGGAGGTAACCTGACAGTAGGCATCGAGACCCAGCCCCGTATGTCGCCCAGGTTGGGTGGCTACTTCCGCCCGCGATAGACAGCGCATGATGGCAAAAGACCGAACTGGCCCCTGGGGATACCTATCCAGCACTTCGGGAGGAGGTAAGTCGGGAGCTGGCTGCAGACGATAGGGCACCGGGATCCCATTTTGGCTGGCGAAGCGGGCCGCCACCTCGCCGGTGAGCACCATCATTTCCGCCACCATCTGCCGCGCAGGAGTATCCTCGATTACCCGGAGGTGGGGGATCTCGTCGATGACCTTGATATCTTGCTCGGGCAAGCCAATTTGGATTGCCCCTTGAGCCATCCGCCAGGCATAACGCCACTGGGCTGCCCGGGCAATAGCCGTCAGTTGGGCCTCTGCCCCCAACTCCAACATTTCATCGGCATCTTCGTAGGTGAGGCGGTAGGTCACTTTGATCTGGCTGAGGCAAATTTCGGAATCCCGGATCTGGCCGTCGGATCCCAGTAGAATGCCAAAGCTAAGGGCAGGCCGCACCTCTCCCTGCACCAAGCTCATCGGGCCGGTGGACAGCTCCGGCGGGAACATCGGGATCACCCGCTCCGGCAAATAGACACTGGTGCCACGCTTGCGGGCTTCCAAATCAAGGGGATCCCCCCACTGCACCCAACAACTGGGATCGGCAATGTGGATCCAGAGCTTCACCGCGTCATCCGACCAAAACTCGACACTGAGGGCATCGTCGATGTCGCGGGTGCTGGCATCATCGATGGTGTAGGTGTGGAGATGGGTGAGATCCCGCCGCAGATGGGGATCCCAGAAAGAGGGAGGCTGGCTGAGCAGGGCTTGGGTGTATCGCTCCACCGCCTTCGGGAACTGGGTTGGGATCCCGGTGAGGCGCAGGGCCAGGTTCTCGTGGCGGCTCCACAGCCCCAGAGCCACCAAAGCCTCAAAGGCCCCCTGCGGAGTGTCAGGAAACCCCATCAGCTCCAGCAGTTGCGAGGCCCGTTCCCGATCCGACGGGTTGAGATTGGAAGAGAGATCCTCGTGGCTGCGAATGGCTGCTGCTGCTCCCTGTAAGGCCAGGCGCTCCAGCAACTCCAAACGGGCCCGCTCGGCAGGAGTCCAGGGATACCCTTGGCCGGGATGAGCCAGAGCCTCCCGCAGGTGGGCCTCAAACTCTGCTTGTTCCTGCTGCCGTTGTTGGGCGACGGCCATTTGATGGAGGATCTCCTTCACCTGAGCCGGAGTGCGGGGTTCGTAGCTCTCCCCCTTTTGCTTGAAGTAGGTGCGATCCTCGCTCAAGAGGCGATAGGCGGCATAGGTAGAGACCGGAGAATCATCAGAAAACAACAGCCGAGCCATCTCCGCCAAGCTCAGGGGCTGACGCTCCTCCTGCACCAGTTCCCAGGCCAACGCCAAACTTTCGGGATCCAACTTTGCCTGCACCGCCTGCCAAAAGCCGGGGATGTCGGAAGCCGTGAAGCTGGATCCCCCGTTCAAAGCAAAGGTAATCTGGCGAGGGTGAACACTATGAACCTGCCCAGAAGGCACCCCCAGCAGTAGGTTCTTCTTGCCCTCGGTGCCCTGAACCACTGCCAACACACGGTCGTTATTGTAACGAAACTCCACCAGTGTGCCCTTTTCCACCCGTTCTCCTTATGTCGGCTGTCGTCAGATTGCAGGCTCTCTTCCATTCTCCACCAGCTCTGTCCGCCTGCCTACCTGGAAACCCCAGCCAGAAGACATACGGGCACTTGAATAGGTAGCAGATGTTAGATATATCGGTACTTAAGCATATAGGTATGTGATATATAGACACACGAGATACAAATTTTTGGGTAGATTGCGGTTATGTGTTGGGCACTGCGATTTCAGAGCAGAGGCCAGCTCTGCCAGGCTTGTGGGATAGGGTTACCAGCCAGGGCTCCTAAATTCCGTAGAGATACTGTTGCCAGCATTTCGCAAGTGAATACTTCCACTTCTTCCATGTGTGATATCCTAGAGACTAGAGGTAGGGCACAGTTACCATAGGCTGCTCCCCAATTGAGCAAGCAAAAGGGTGGTACTCAAGAGTCGTTTCCCTACAGTGAAAGTCACGGAAACAGGGGTTCTGTATTTCTTCACCTAAAACTTTTTAGCTTAGCACTCAAAAGGTGAGCTGTGGACAACCCGAAGCGACTGTTGCTCATCGACGACGATCCGAACTTGATCCTTCTGGCAAAGGATTACTTGGAGTTTCGCGGCTACGAAGTGGTGGCGGCAAGCAACGGTCTGGAGGGGTTGGAAGCGATGCGCCATTTCACACCAGACCTGATCATCTGCGATGTGATGATGCCAGAGATGGATGGCTACACCTTTGTGGAAACCATTCGCTCCAACAGTGCTACGGACTGGATCCCCGTGATTTTTCTGTCGGCGCGTGGGCAAACGGCAGACCGGGTGCGCGGCCTGACCACAGGGGCAGATGTTTACATGGTCAAGCCCTTTGAGCCGGAAGAATTGGTGGCGCAGGTGGAGTCTTCTCTCAGACATACCGAGCGCCTGTTACAAGTGCAGAATGTGGGCATTCAGCCGGTCATAAAACTGGATCGGGAAATTGAACTTACGCCAACGGAAACCAAGGTGATCCAGTACGTGGCCAGGGGCCTGTCCAACCGCGAGATTGCCGAAGTTCTTGGGGTGAGCCAGCGCACCATCGAAAGCCACGTCAGCAACATGCTGGGCAAAACTGGCCTGCACAACCGCACAGAACTGGCCCGCTGGGCAATAGAAAGTGGTTTGGGCAAAAAACCGTTGTAATTCCCGCCACCCCTTTCAACGGCTGGAGAACTCTATCTCCTCGGCGCGATTGGAGATAGGGTAGTGATCGCACTTGAAGGGCAAGGTAACTGGGGTGGGCAAGTCTTTTCAAAAATTGGCGGGGGAGGATCTGCTGGCCTTGCCCCAACGTACATTGGCCGCCGATTTTCACTGCGTTACCCAAAAACTGGGTCTAAAGCCCCGTCCTTCCAGGACAGTTTTTGCCCTGTTATTGTCATTTTAAACAGGAATGAAACATTTCCGTTGCATTGCTTCCTAGCTCCTTTCTCCCTCTGGGACAGGATCTAAAGGTGATTGTGGAAGCGGTGTGGAACGTTTGGGCAGCAGCGGGGGTGTCTCAATCTAGTTTGAAATGACTATAGACCTGCAATGATATAGACCTGCAATGAAATAAACCCATGCTGGTCAGGGAAGCCAAACTCCTCAACGCCGCTCCAGCGCCATACCAAGCCTTGGATGAGGCCCTGCCCGGTTTGTCCGCAACCAATGCTTGCGTCACTGGATGGATGAGCGTGGTGTCAACAAAGCTGCCTTGTACTCCCGATGCAATGTTAACTTGGCAACTGGGATGGGTTTCCCCGCAAGGCTTCCAGGAAGGCAAATACTGCAGGCGGATGCAGCGCAGAGGCCAGAACGGCAGCCCCGATCACCCGCTCCAGTGGGATCGGCAGCCGGCGGATCTGGATCCCTTCGGGAATGGGAATGGCGGCCAAGCGGGGCAAGATGGCAGCCCCCAGACCCTGTGCCACCATGTTCACAATGGTGGAGTCTTCCTTCACCAAGTAGGCCACCTTGAGGGTTTGGTGAGCGGCTTCCCAGTGGTTCCGCACCGCGGTGGTGCATTCGGCGTAGTTGTAGAGAATGTAGGAAAAACGGGAAAGATCCTCCCAGGTCAGGGTTTCCGGCAGGGGCCCAAAACTCAGCGGAACCAACACAATGAACTCATCGCGGGCAATCTCCCACGTCTGTAGATCCTCACCAGCCCGCGGCAGAGGCAATAGACCAATATCCACCTGGCCCGATCGCAACAGATGTTCAACAGTGGCCGGATCTTCCTCTGTAAGGGTGAGGGTAATCTGGGGAAATTGTTGGCGGAAGCGGGCGATCACCGGCGGCAGCAAATGGGTTGCAGCACTGCGAAAAGCGGCAACTCGCACATTTCCCCCCCGCAACCCTTTTTCCAGGTTGGCCTCATAATCCATTTGTTCCCGCAGTTGCAGCATTTTGCGAACATGGCGCAGCAGTCGCTCCCCCACCGGGGTTAGGCGCGCCCCAAAGCGACCGCGCACCAACAGGGTCACCCCCAGTTCTTCCTCCAGGCTGGCAATGGCCCGGCTCACCGCCGACTGGGAAATGTGCAATTGCAGGGCAGCATCGCTGAAATTTCCCCGCTCCACCACAGCCACCAGGGTTTGCAGTTGCGAGATGTTCATGGATCCCATCTATTCGATCTGCGCATAGATGTGATGCTATCTCAGGTTTGAACCCTCCGCCGCGCCTGACTAAACTACGACATAGCTTCCCCTTCACACTGCGAAACAGCGGGAAACAGTGTGAAAACCTCTTTATCTTCCTGTCGTTGGTCAAGTGTCCCTATGTCGAGATCCATGTTTGCCCTGCTGCCATTCCATCAATTTCGAGATACTCCCGGCGTGCGCTTTTTCGACATCACGGTTGCGCGATCCAACGCCCGCGATTTGGTTTACCACGATGGGCCGGCCATCAGTCCCCCCAATAATCCGCAGGGCTATTGGCAGTTTTATATGCATCCACACCAAGAGGACAACCTACTGGCTCTATGGGGCGGACGGACGTTTTACCTGGTGAATTTTAGCTGGAGGGATCCCTTCCATATTGTGCGCCTGGAAGCGAACCGAGGCATTTTGCGCATTCCTCCCGGCACTTTTCACCGTTCCGTCTCCGATCCAGAGGGATCCATCGTATTGAACCAGGCGGTGCGCGACGAAAAAGCCATCTTGGAAAAAGAATTTCGCATCTACGACAGCAGCCGCATCCCCCGATTGCTGCAGGTGACCTCGGCGCCTGCACCTTTGCCCCGCATTTGTGCCTGAGTACAGTTAACCCATGCCCCCCCGCGAGTCAATCAGGGCTCGCAATCGGGCAGCAGCCTGTGTGAGCTGTGCCGAGGGAATGGACACTGTGGGGTCGAAGGGATGCCCTGGTGGGTTGGCTGTGGCCAGAGGCTCAGCCCTCTTTGGGGATCCCTGCAGGTGAAAACTGAAGCTAGAGTAAAGATGGGTGCTGGGGGATCGACCAATGCTCTCTCTGGAGCGCAAGGGCATAGCGGATAGCTCGCTCAATTTGGCGGAGTACATCGACCATACTCTGCTGTTGCCGATGGTTACTCCAGAACAGATTGACCAGGGGTGTGAGATTGCCTTGCGCTATGGCTTCCCCACTTTTTGTGTTCCTCCTTGCTACGTGCTGCGGGTGGTGGAGCGGCTGCACGGATCCCCGGTCAAGGTGAGCACGGTGGTGGGGTTTCCCCTGGGCACAACCACTGCAGAGGCCAAGCTTTACGAGGCCCAACTGGCGGTGGAGCAGGGGTGCCGGGAGCTGGATGTCCGCATCAACTTGGCTTGGCTCAAGGCGGGAGAGCTGGATCGCCTCCATGCCGAGATTGCCCAACTGGTGGAAGAAACGGGGGTTTGCGTCAAGGCCATTTTGGAAACGGCTCTGCTGACCGAGGAGGAGAAAAAGCTGGCCGGGGAGATTTGTATCGATGCGGGGGCGGCTTTTTTGATGACCTCCACTGGCTGGATGGGGGGGGCGACGCCGGCAGATGTGCAACTGTTGTGGCAACTCAGCCGCGGTAAAGTGGGGGTGAAAGCGTCGGGCGGCATTCGCACAGTGGCTCAAGCAGAGGCCATGATCCAGGCGGGGGCCAGCCGTATTGGCACCTCTTGGGGGCTGGAGCTGATGCAAGAGCTGAAAGCCAGAGGAACCCCATGAGTGGCCGCACCTACCGGGTTACGGGCATCAATCTCAAAGGGATCCCCCTGGGAGAGTCGGATCGGATTGTTACCATCTTGACCCGCGAGCAAGGGTTGATCCGGGCGGTGGCCAAGGGATCCCGTAAGCAGCCTTCCAAGCTGGGTGGGCGGATGGAGCCTTTTGTCATCAACGATTTGCTGATGGTGCGGGGGCGCTGGTCTGCCCAAGCAGATACCTCCCAGCGTTTACAACGCATTGTCCAAGCGGAAACCCTCCAGACTTTTCCTCGTCTCAGCCGCAGCTTAGCCCATCTCACAGCAGCGCAGTATTTGGCGGAGGTGGCCTTGCTGTTGGCCTTGCCCGATCAAGCCCAGGAAGAGCTGTTTGTGGTGTTGGTCGAACACTTGGAACGCATCGAGCGGGCTGCTTCGGAACAGGCCGTTCTGCCCTTGCTCACCCATGGGTTGTATCACCTCCTGGCGTTGGCAGGGTTTGCCCCTCAGGTACAAGCCTGCTACTTCTGTCAAGGGGGGTTGGTCGGCAGCGTTTTTTTCAGCCCCCAATGGGGTGGCTTGATCTGTGATCCCTGCCGGGTGGCCCAGCGGCCCAGCCCGATTGCCTGGGTCTCCGCTTCTGCCTTACGTGCCTTGGGATCCCTGCCCAACTCGACATTGCCTCTGCCTGAGGATTCGCTGCCTTTGGCTGCTTGGCTGGAGGCAGAACGTCTGTTGCGGCGTGTTTTGGAGCATCATACAGATCGAGAAATCCGTTCCGCCGAGCTATTGGCCAGTTGCTACGCTGTTCCCACCGCAAACGGCCAGGGATCCCCAGCTTTTCCTGAGGGACATCCCGAAAAATGGGCATCGGTCTGAAAAAGTTGTGAAGGTATGTATCAAGTCCGGCCCAATAGCCGCAAAATAGAGCATCGAGGCGGGTTGGCAGCCGATTTTGGATGATAAATTAGGTTATGGAAAGTAACTTCTTACGAAGGCCTCTCAGGTTTGAGCAATGTTTTTTGGGGAGGAGTGCCTTGCACCAGGTACTGGACAGCATCATCAGGTGGGATTGAAGTTGGAGCTTTTAACAAGATTGAATCCACTGCCGAGAGGGCCTTCTGTTTTGTGCTTGTTTCCCGGAGCTGCATCCCTGAGGTGCGGCTTTGGTTAATTGCAGATGATTGCTTGTGAGTGTTCAATTTCACTCGGTGAGTCTGCCCAACTGAGGAGCAGCCCCTGAGGTTCCTATATCCGCCCAACTCAAGTTAGCGCCCACCTCAGTTCTTTTTCAGATTTCTCTTTTACCGAGTACCGTTAGAAGTTCAGGAGTTGCAGCACCGTGGAAGCACAGCGTAAGGAACGGATTCTGGTGGTCGATGATGAGGCCAGCATTCGACGCATTTTGGAAACCCGTCTGTCCATGATCGGATACGACGTGGTCACAGCTTCGGACGGCGAGGAGGCGCTGGAGGTTTTCCACAAGCAGGATCCCGACCTGGTGGTGCTGGATGTGATGATGCCGAAGCTGGATGGCTATGGGGTTTGCCAGGAGCTGCGCAAAGAATCCGACATCCCCATCATCATGCTGACGGCGCTGGGCGATGTGGCCGACCGTATCACGGGGCTGGAGCTGGGGGCAGACGACTATGTGGTCAAGCCCTTTTCCCCCAAGGAGCTGGAAGCTCGCATTCGGTCGGTGTTGCGCCGGGTGGCGCGGTCGGCCCACGATGGGATCCCCAGTTCCGGGGTGATTCAAGTGGGGGATATTCGCATCGATACCAACAAGCGGCAGGTCTACAAACGGGACGAGCGCATTCGCCTGACGGGGATGGAGTTTAGTCTGCTGGAGTTGTTGGTCAGTCGGTCGGGGGAGCCTTTTTCCCGCTCCGAGATTTTGCAAGAGGTGTGGGGCTATACCCCAGAGCGCCATGTGGATACGCGGGTGGTGGATGTCCACATCTCGCGGCTGCGGGCCAAGCTGGAAGATGACCCCAGCAACCCAGAGCTGATCCTGACGGCCCGAGGCACCGGCTATCTATTTCAGCGCATCGTTCAGGGGGAGGAACAGGCACGGTCTTGAGAAGGGATCCCTCGCAACCTCTCTTCAAGAGCGGCCTGCACCCGCCTCAACACGCCAACCCAGTCTCCCGGTGTGTCTTGTCGAAACAGTCGCATTACCCCGGGGTACCAGGGGCTATCTTCTCGATGGAGCAGCCAGCGCCAATCGGCGGCAAAGGGCAGCAGCACCCATACCGGCTTGCCCATCGCCCCGGCCAAATGAGCAACGGCTGTATCAACGCTGATCACCAGATCCAACTGGGCAACGGCTGCGGCTGTATCGACAAAACTGCGGAAACGGGATCCCAGCTCCAACACTTGGTGCTGCTCCAATAGGGATCCCAGCGGCCTTAGATCTTCCCCCACCTGCAGGCTAACCCACTGGATGGAAGGCCCATGCAAGTGCTGGAGCAGCAGATCCAAAGGACAACTTTTCAGCCTTTGCACGCGGTTGAGCTCAGGATGGGCACGCCGGCCGCTGGCCCACACCAGCCCCACTTTCATCCGCTCCTGGGAAAGCTCCGGCCAGTCTTCCCGCCAGGAGAGGCTCAAAGGGATCTGCGGCCCGCCGGCATGAACGGGATAGACAAGATAGGGGATGCGGGCCGGGATCGTCTCCAGAGTGGTGCCCAACCGCTGCGGCAAGCTGAGCAAGGGCAGATGGCAATCGAAAGAGGGCAAGGGATCTGTTTCCGAGATCACCTGCACCTGGGGAAGGGGGAAGCACCCTCTGAACAGCTCGACAAGGGATCCCTGACAGCGGAGGCAGATTTGCGCTTGGGGATGGGCCTCGGCCAGCAGCGGCAGGTAGCGCACAAACTGAAGCGTGTCCCCCAACCCTTGTTCGGCGTAGATCAGCAGGGTCTGGCGGCCCAGAGGGGATCCCGTCCACAGAGGGGAAAGAAAGCGCGGGTAGGTCGCCCCTTGTCGCTGCAGCCGCCATTCGTATTCTCGCCACCCCTCCTCGTAGCGGCCCAGGGTCAGCAAAGCCGTGCCCAGGTTGTAGTGGATCTCCGGCCAGTGGGGGGCCAACTGCAAGCTGCGCCGATAGGCTTCAATGGCCGCTTCCAACCGGTTTTGTTCTTGCAAGATGGTGCCCAGGTTGTTGTGAGGCTGGGCGTCCCTCGGCAGCAGCAAGATGGCCCGTTGCAGACAATCGGCGGCCTCCTCCAAGCGATCTTGCAGGTGCAGGCAATGGCCGAGGTTAACGAGAATTCGCCCCTCCTGGGGTGCAAGGGCGAGAGCTTGGCGAAACCAGCCTTCCGCTTCCTCAGCTTGGCCATCGAGCATCAGGGCATTCCCCAAAGCTGCCAAGGCATAGACCTGGGGAGGCTGGGCTGCTGCTGCCTGTTGCAACACCTCAATTGCCTGGGCCAATTTCCCCAGGGTGAGCCAACAACTGCCCAATCGGAAAAGCAATTGCCCATCAGCGGGGGCAAAGGCCAGGCCCTGTTCGTAGGCTCGCGCCGCTTCCTCTGGGTTGCCAAGCTGCATCCAGGCATCGCCCAGATCCTGCCAGGCCGGTACCCAATCCCCCCGCAGGTGCAGAGCCAGTTGCAAGGGGGTCAAAGCTTGGCGGGGATCCCCCATCTGGAGATAAAGGGATCCCAGCAACGCCTGAGCGGCGAACAGATGGGGATGGGCGCGGGTAAGCTGCCGGCAGAGGTGCAGAGCAGCTTTCAGATCCCCCGCCTGTCGGTAGCGTTGAACCCACGTCAGAGCCGCCTGCGAAGAGGATGGGATCTCGGATCCCCGCTCTGGATCCTGTGACTCAGCCGCTTGCCGGTTGTCTTTTCCTCGCCCAAAGCCCCGTGGCACGTCTTTGCCTCTTTTTTGCCTCTTTTGAGATCCCTTTCACTTCTTAGCCCCCTCCCCTCAGTGTCCAAATGACAGCGGTGGGACAGGATCCCTACTCAGGCTAACAAAAGGTTCCCACTGCCCCACTTTTCACAGGCCATCCCTGGGGCTCAGTTGCGGCGAAACAGGCTGTCCAAGTAGATGCGTGCCGCCCGCCGGTCGCTCTCCCCGCTTTGGAGCAGGAATAACGAGAGCGCTGCCGTCACCACCCGATCCTGATCCCAGTCGGGATGGCGGGAGAGGTAGTTTTGGAGGGTGTCATGCAGCTCCTCGGGAATTTCGCTCAAAATGCTAACGCTGTGAGAACTCATAGTCCAACCACTCACTCGGGGTCAAGAGGGGAGAAAACGGCATCCCGCAAAACCTGCGGCCACAGCCAAAACTTGGGCAGCTCGAACAGAGCGAACCCGCAACATCAAAACCCAACCTAGATAGGCCAAGAGCCTCAGCAGGCTCGCAAGCAGAAAAGCAAGCAATATAGGTTCATAGCTTGCCCCTATCCCAGCGGATGGGAGGGAGGGCATGCACAACTGTTCCTAAGCCTGTCGTGGGCCGTAGAACAGATGAAGTCTTTTCTTTCTAAGGAGAGCGCTCGGGAAAATCTCCACACCACTCGCCCTCAGGTGGGGCTATTCTGCCCTCTGCCCTATGGGGGATGTCAATCCCAAGCCAGGGATCCAACAGGACAAAAGCTCTCCATTGGCCTTGATGGGATCGGAAAAAACGGCGCGATCCCGTTACGTTTCTCAGGGTGTAGTCGCCTGAACCTTACCCACCTCAACTTTTCCACAGAAACCCCCGATGCCGCCCCCCGAGGAAAAAGCCCTGTGGAAAACGGCCCGCCCGCCTGTGGAAAGCCTGGGGAAAACCTGTGGATTTCTGGGAAATCTGAATTTGTCCAAAAATTTTTGTGTTTGTGTCGAGCATTTCTCAGGGCCACTCGACTCGGTAGCGCAAAAACAGCTCCTTGGAGCCACGGCGGCATTCCAGCAGCTCCAACTGGGGCGGGGATCCCTGCACTTGCCAACCCTCAATGCTGGCAGGGGCATCGGCGTATCCACTCAGCAGCACCGGAGCGAGGGTAACCCACAGCTCATCCAAGGCTCCTGCCTGCAGAAATGCCCCCAAAAGCCGCCCCCCGCCCAACAACCCCACCCGTTCAATGCCCAAGCTGCGCAGGCGGGCCAGCCGTGCCGGCAGATCCCAATCGGCAGCCACCCAGATATCCTCAAAGCCGGTTCGGTTCTGCCAAATTTGGGATCCCTTGGGAGTTGTCCACAGCCAACGGGTGAGGGGCTGGCGAAAAAACGGCAAATCCTCAGGAATATCCCCGCTGTCGGAACAGATGATTGTCAGGGGCTGGGGAGAGAGGCCCTGAGCGGTTCTGCGTTGGATCAACTCGGGATCCCGAATACGCAGACTGGTGCCGTAGGCCCGCAGAGTGGCTGCCCCCATGATCAAAGCCTGTTGCTGAGCAGCTTGGGTTTCCAAATGCCGATAGTCCTCAGGGCTGCTGAAGGAGGGCCTGTGCGCTCGGTGGGCTGCGATCTTTCCATCCAAGCTCTGGGCGAAGATGGCAACCAAGTGGGGACGATTCAAAGGCAAGATCGCTGGGAAAGGGTGGGCAAACCCCACAAATTGACCAGAATAGAGTCAGGCATCGCCGGGAGAACCGTGGCACAGACTGTTGTGCCGGTCACCAGCTCGCCCATGCGGAACGGATATGTTAGGAACATTTCAATCATCCACCATCCGGGTTGAAGTCGAGGCCAGTGCATCGACCGTGCAGCGCTGTCTGACAGAGGTGGGATTGTTGCAGCAGTGGATCTGGCCCCAGCAACTGCAGGGATCCCTTCCCGAAAGGCTGGAGCTGGGCAGCACCTTTGCCGCCCAATGGGGCCCCCTCTCGATCATGCACCAGGTGGAAACCCTGCTGCCGGAACGGCTGCGCCTGCTGATGTGGGGAGGAGCCGATGGCTACTGTGACTGGCTGTGGGGGAACGGCTGGGTGCAGTTGCGGGTAGAGGCCGTCTCTCTCCTGCCCTTGGGCTTGGGACAATTGCTGATGCTGCGGCGGCTGCAACAGTTTGCCCAAAGCCAAGAACAGCGCCCCTCTTAGGACTTAAAAAGCGACCTTCCGGCAAAATCCGTGGATCCTCGGCTTGACAAAATGCGTTTCGGTTGCGGCATGCTACTTCTCTAAGGATTTTCCACTACGATAGTTGTAGCAGAGCTTACTCTTCCCGTCCGAGAGGCCCAATGAATCCGCCGACCAGCCCCACCCCAACCGCCATCGAGCAGGAAAAGTTTGAGATCCGCTTGGGAGAAGCCCTCAACCGAGCAGGACTGCTCACCCCCGCCCAACTGGCTCAGGCCATGTGGGAAAAGGCCGACAACCCCTTGATGTTGGGGGAGCTGTGTATGCAGCACGGCTGGGTTGCCCCCCGAGATCTCTACCCATTGATTCCGGTCGAATTGGTGCGCATCGGCGAGATCTTGATGCTGCATGGGTATCTGGAGCTGGAGCACATCCATCAGGCCCTGATTCAGCAGCGGCAGCACCCGGAGCGCAAGCTGGGGGAGATCTTGGTGCAGCAGGGCTGGGTACAACCCCACTGGTTGGAATGGGCCTTGGACAAGCAGCAGCGGCTGCGGCGCCAGAAAGGAGCTGCCAACAGTTGGGAGGTGATGGTGGAGCAGTGGTCCACCATTCCCGATCAGCCCCCTCTTTACGTCTCACCTCTACAGGTAGCCCAAGAGACCTACAGAGTTACCCAGCAATACAAAGCCCAGCTGGAGCGCTACCAAGAGCAAATTGCCATCTTAGAAGCGCAACTGGAGCAACAGCGGCAGCAGCAACAGCTCCTGGTCGAACAATCGCTGCAGCAGGTTGCCGACCATCAAGCCCGCCAGCAGGAACAGCAGCAGCGCATTGCCCAATTGGAAGCCCAAATTCAACAGGAGACAGAACAACAAAAGGCTGCCCAACAGCGCATTCGGGAACTGGAGGAGCAACTCCAAGCCCAGCAAACTCAGGGATCCGCGCAATTGCAAGCCGCCCAAGCAGAGCTGGAGACCCTGCGGCGCCGCTGCCACGAGTTGACAGAATGGCAATCTCAGGCCAAACACCAGCTGCAAAAGCTGGGATCCCGATTGCAGGAGCAGCAGAAGATACAGCAGGCTCAGGCACAGCAGCTCCAAGAGCAGGCCCACCTGCGTCATACTCTGCAGCAAATGGAAGCCCAAGTGGCCGCCCTGAACCAATCGCTGCAGGAGCACCAACATCAACTCCAACTGGCCCAGTCCACGAAACAGCGCTTAACTGCCGACCTAGCCCACGTTCGCCAAGAAGCTGCCGAGGCCACCCACCGCTTGCAGGTGCAGCTCCAAGAAACCCAAGCCCAACTGCGAGAAACTCAAGATCGCTTGCAGGAAGCCCAAGCCCAAGTGAGCCAGCTCCAGGCCCAACTGCAGGCGGCCCAAGCGGAAAACCGTGCTCTAGCCGCAGCGGTAGCCGAAGCCCGGCGAACTTCCCCACCTGCAGCTGCACCGACCCCAGCTCCAGAGAAAGCCCGGCCAGAGACAGAGGATCTCAAGACCCTGACCGTAGCCGACTGGGCAGCCGAGCTGAGTGCCCCAGAAAGCGAATTGCCCCCGCAGCAGTATTTGGGGGAAGAGGACTTGGAAGCCTTGCAGCGGGCCACCCCCTGGGTACAGCGGGTGTTGACCCAATTGCGGGCGGCTGGCCTAATCGACAATGCCGGCATCGAAACCGTCATTCACGCTTGGGAAAAGGAAGGGGGCACCTTCACGGATGTGCTGGCCCACCACAGTGGCCTCAAGCCGGAGACCGTCAAATTTTTCAGCGAAGGGGGCTACTCCGTTCAACTGGCGGGGGGACGCCACGTGGCCGATTACCTCAAGGCTTCTGGGTTGGTCAGCGCCGCCCAAATCGAACAGATCCAGAAGCACCTGCCGCCAGGGGGATCCCTGTGTCAGGCCCTTGCCCAAGCCGGGATTCTACGCCGGGCCACTGCCCTGTATTTCGAGCGCCACTTCGGCGGGCAAAAGCCCCGCCGCCCGCTGCGGGAAGAGCTTTAGAGGAACCATGCTCTATCGCTGACGCCAACGACCGACAAGGGATCCGAATACAGACACAAGCTGCCAACAAGATGCCAATTAGACTAGAAACTAGATAGAGATAGATCATCAGAAGCGACCGGTTTCTCACCCCTGAGAGACCCAAGTTACTCGGTAGTTGTGTCGATCTCTTCTGCTATGACTACGGAAGCTCCAACTCGACCTGCTCAGCAGTTCTCGCCCTCGAGAACCCAGGTTCGCCAGCCCTACCCCCACTTCAAGGTGATCGTCTTGGATGACGATTTCAATACCTTTCAGCACGTTACGGAATGTCTGCTGAAATACATCCCCGGCATGACTTTGCCCCTAGCGCGGCAACTGACCGTGCAGGTGGATGCCGAAGGGCAAGCAGTTGTTTGGGTCGGCCCTCAAGAACAGGCGGAGCTCTACCATCAGCAATTGCTGCGGGAGGGGTTGACCATGGCCCCCTTGGAGCCGGCCTGAAGCACCAGGCGTTCGTAGCTGCGCTCAACTGCTGCCAACAGCTCCGCTTGGCCCCAACCGGCGTAAAGGCTGCTGGCAATGGCCAGCCCACCCGCCCCCACCCCTTCCTTGACATAGCCCCGCTCGTAAGCCTGTAGAGGCAGATAGCGGCTATTGGCAAAGCTCAGTTGGGTGGCCAAAAGGGGAGCAACCCCCAACAACTCTGCCAAGGCCACCGTATTGCCCGAGGGATCCTCTGCCACCCAGCGGGTAGTTCCCACAACCACGTTCTCCGGGGGCCAAGGGATCCCCTGCTCTTCCCCCCAGCGCTGCATCAAGGCCAGCACCGCCAACATTTGGGTTCCCCCTGCCAGCAGCACCGCTCCCCGTTGCGCTGCGCCCATCGCCAACCCGGCCACAAAGGGCTGCATGGGATCCCCCACCGCCGCCACCACCTCAGCAGCAGAAGCTCCCCTTGGCAGACGGGCCAATCCCTGCCGGGCCAAGGCCAGCTTTTGGGCGTGGTTGCAGACCGGGTGGCTGCTGTTTACCATGCCCTCTGCTGCCCACCCCAGTCCCAACAACACCGCCAGCGCCGTGGTGGTGCCCCCTGCCACACACTCCCCAATCACACAGTAGCCTTGCTCCAGCCGGGATCCGCGGTCGTACCCTTCTTGCCACAGGGATCCCACCTGCTCCAAAGACAGAGCCTGTCCTGTGCTCAAGCAGCGGGCCACTCCCCCAGAGCTCACCATTTCTGCCCCCGGCAAAGGTTCCGGCAAGCCACAATCGAACACTCGGCACGGGATCCCCAACTCCCTCAAGATGGCGCAGCTGATCACCACTGGGGAAGGATAGCCATCCGGAGAGGTGGGCAAGCGGTGAGAATGGCCCGCCAGCAACACTTCCCCATCGGCAAGAGCTGTGTAGCGACGCAAGGAGGGGGTAGCGCCGGCAGCCGAAATGCCCGGAACAAGAGCCGTTTCGGTAAACCCCAAGCAGGCCAGAAACAGAGGTCGGGATCCCTGCACCCGTTCGCACCACCGCCGGGCCACAGCCGGCTGAGTGTAAGCCTTAACGCAAGGAAACGGAAGCATACCGGACACCGAGGCAAACAAGCCAGAGTCTATCCTGAGCCAGAAGGGCGGGATCCCGTACTCGCAGGAGGGGTTGCCTCCTGCTGAGGCAATCGGATTCGGATAGGATGGGTATACCCAATGCAGTTTATTCAGGGCAAACGGAAGGCCATGAGCTTCTTCGACTCTGAGATCGTCCAAGAGGAAGCCAAGCAACTGTTTCAGGATTTCCAAAACCTGATGCAGCTTGGTCAACGGTACGGCCAATTCGACCGGGAAGGCAAAAAAATCTTCATCGAACAGATGGAGGAGTTGCTGGAGCGCCAGCGCATTTTCATGAAGCGGCTGGAACTCTCCGACGACTTTATGGCTCAAATGACCATCAAACAACTGCAAACTCAGCTTGGGGGGTTTGGGCTCTCCCTGACCCAAATGTTTGACCAGATGCACCAGACCCTAGAGCGCATGAAAGCTGAGGCAGACGCTGAGCGTTGACCCCCAAAACGACCTACACGAAGGGATCATGTCTTCTTCCCGCCAGACCCGCAACCAGAAATTGATTCTGGAGGTGCTAGAGCAGCAGTCGCAGCCCCTTTCGGCGCAAGAGATCTTTTTGGAGTTGCGCAATGCCAACCACACCGTCGGTCTGGCCACGGTTTATCGAGTTTTGGATGCTCTGCGCAATGAGGGCAAGCTGCAAGCGGTCAACTTGGGAGACCAGCAGACCTACTACCAGGTTCTGCCCAGCAATGGCCACAACCGCCACCACCTGATCTGCACCGAATGTCGGCGGGTGGTGCCTTTGCCCGATTGTCCGGTGGAAGATTTGGAGGCACAGCTTTCCAGCCGATACCAATTTGCGATCGAGTACCATGTGCTTGACTTCTACGGCGTCTGTGCACAGTGCCGTGGAGGAGTTGGGCCAAGCCCGGATTCACAGCGTTCCTCTCTTCTCAAAGCCAAGCCCAAATGATGAGCTATCTCTGGACGGTGTTGATCGGGCTGGCTGGCGCCCTGATCGGGGTCAAGCTGAGGCTTCCGGCAGGAGCGCTGGTGGGCTCCATGGTGGCGGTGGGTCTGGTGAATGTTTGGGGAGCGATCCCGATTCCCGCTCCCCCAGCCGGGATCCGTTTTGCCATGCAGGTGGTGTTGGGCATTCTTTTGGGTACTAAGCTCACTGCCGATACGCTTCTGGCCCTGAAAGATCTGTGGCGACCAGCCCTGCTCTGTACAGTGATTGCGGTGGGCACGGGGGTCTTGTCGGGGTACCTGATCTCCCGTTGGCTGGGG
The DNA here is from genome assembly GCF_047462035.1 of Synechococcus sp. R5-15. Taxonomy (NCBI): domain Bacteria; kingdom Bacillati; phylum Cyanobacteriota; class Cyanophyceae; order Synechococcales; family Synechococcaceae; genus Synechococcus; species Synechococcus sp. R5-15. Next base: position 22,763 of record NZ_JANSIK010000039.1, read on the forward strand.
ATCGAGCGCTTGACTGCCATCTTGGGCACAGCTCCAGGAGGCATTTCCGACATGAGCCTGATAGCCCTGGACATGGGAGCCCAAACTAGCACAGTGGTGGTCATGCACTTGGCACGCCTGATCAGTGTCGTCGTGGTCGTCCCCTGGGTGGTGCGGCTGTTGGTTCAGCCGGGCACGAGCTAGGAAACTCCTCGGAGCAGAGATGGTGGGTGGGTTAGACTAAGGGCGATACAGAACTTAACAACTGAACCGCTGCCTTGGAACTTTCCCCTTCTCCCCTCACCTGCCATGCCGACGCTGCCGGATCCCCTTGGAGCGCTGCTCTCCGTTCTGCAGATGGCTCTTTGGGCAATGTCTCCTCTGGCCAAGGCGATTGGTGGCCTCTACAGCTGCATTGGCAGGGGGAGCCAGACCCGGTACAGCCTGAGCTGGTGCAGGTGGATCCCGTGCTGCGCTTGCTGCTTTTGGGGGATGGCTTTACCACCCGTAATCTTGCTGCCTTGATCCAAGAGCCGATTCAGGCTCATCTGCTGGACACGGGCCGGGTTGATTTACAGGCAGAGCAGGGCACTGCCCCCAAGTCCATGCAACAGCTGGCCAGAGATTTGGGGCGGCTGGGATCCCCTTTGATGCGGCGGCGGGTTTGGCTGTGCGGAGTAACCTCTCAACAGCCCTTGCTCTATGCCACCTCTTGGTGGAACTCCGAACATCTGGTTCAATACTTGCCCCATCCCGATCGGCCCATTGGCCAAAATCTGATCCAAGAAAAACTGGAGACCTTTCGCGAGCTGCGCGGCCTTTACCACGGCGAGGCAGACCCGGTTGCCCGGCTGCTGCAGTGTCCCGGTCCCTTCTGGGCTAGGCATTATCTTTTGTTGCACAGGGGCCAGCCTTTGACCGTCATCTACGAGGTGTTTTCTCCACGGCTGGCCGCAAGGGCCCTGTCCCGCTAGCGCGACGGAGACCTCCAACGGCGCACGGCTGCGGTGATGGCGGCTGCCACCTGCGGATCCAATTGGGCGCTGGCGGAGATGCGCTGATAGTCCTCTGGGGTCAGTTGATGGGCGACGATGATCTCGGCAGCAGCAGCCTCAAACTGTTGTTCGATTTGCCGACGTTCCTCGCTGCTGTTGGCCTGTTGGAGGCGATTTTGGGTGCTCTCCAGAAGAGGTTGCACCGCCAGGAGGGTGCGGGCAAAGCGGTCAATCTGCTCAGAAGAAGGTGGAGAGGTGGCTTCAGAAAGACTAGCCGGGGCCGAGGTCATCGTCTCTGAAGAGGTTGCGGGCAGATCCCCATCCCATCCGGAGTCTGGCCTGGGCGAGGGAGAGGGATCCGGGTTGGCAGGAGCCTGGAGGGCCACTCTGCCGGCTGCGTCCAAGTCTTGGGCCGGGTTGAGGGCATTCCAAAGGGCCAAGCCCGCCAAACACAGAGCAGCCCCTATCAGTCCAGCACTCAAGAGGGCGAGCCAACTGACAGAGGTCGCAGTCGGCTCAAGCACCACCTGCACCGGCGCATGAGGAGGCAAGGGTTTGGACATGAGGCTGAGATCGTAAGCCCGACGCTGCTGGCTATCGCTGAGAACTCGGTAGGCGTGTTGTAGCTGGAGGAACTCCCGCTGGGCCAACTGCCGCAACCCTGCGGGGATATCGGCAGGCAACCGATCCGGGTGCAGTTCGCGTGCCCGCTGGCGGTAGGCAGCTTTGATCTCCTCCAGGCTGGCTTGGGGAGAAAGCCCCAGCTGTTGGTAGTAGGTGGGGGAAGCAGGCAGAGTAGGCATGGGAGCAGTTGGTTGCAGAACAGAGGGAGAACCGGCTGCCTTCGAAGGCCAGCCACCTTACCCCAACAGGGATCCCTCCTTTCGGACCAGCATATCCTGCCCGGTTCAGCGAGGCTGCTGGCCCAAGAGCTAAGACACGTAAACCCCTGTTAGAGGCGCGCTCAGGGCTTCTTCCAACTCTGCCAGGCCAAGACGACGCTCCAGGATATCCATCACCTCGCGGCCAAAATCATGGGGGTTGCGATCCCAGGCTTCCAGACACACTTCCCCAAAAAAGGATCCCAGGGGTTCTGGGTTCCAGAGCAGTTTGCGCGCCGTCCAAGGAGTCATGTGCATGGGGTTAAAGCGGTCGTCGATAACACCGATTTTGCGAGCAAAATCTTCCAGGTGGGTGTGGGGTTGCAAGCCGATGAAGAAGATAGCCGGCTCAACTTTGTCGCGGCCAAAAATGGCTTCCAGCTCGCGGTGATACCGTACTGTTTGCCGAATGGTTTCCGGTCGCTCGTCGATGACATTAAAGGAGTAATTGACCGAAACCAGATCGTTGAACCCTGCCTGTTTGAGGTAGCGGCAGCTCTCCAGTACCGTGCGCAGGTTATAGCCCATGCGCATTTTGCGCACCAGTTCCTGGGATCCGCTGGTGATGCCGATCTCGAAGTAGCTCATGCCAGTTTTCACCATGAGCTCGGCCAGCTTTGGGGTGAGGTTGTCGGCCCGAATATAGGCAGCCCAACGAATATCGGTCATGCCGGCATCAAGGATTTTCTGCAGCAATTCCTCCGCATCCTCAATGTAGCGGCGGGCAGGGATAAACTGGGCGTCAGTAAACCAAAAGTTTCGCACTCCTCGCTCGTACAACTGCATCATTTCTCGGATCACCTCATCCACAGGGTTGAGGCGCACCTGCTTGCCTTCGATGACGGTGTAGATGCAGTAGCAGCAGTTGTGGGGGCAGCCGCGCTTGGTTTGTACCCCAATGTAAAAGTCGCCCCCTTCTAAGTAGTAGTCAATTTCCGGCCAAATGGCGGTGATGTAGGTGTAATCACAGGCGGTTTTTTGCAGAGGTTGAGGCGGCTCGTGGATCAAACCTGGGCGAGGTTGCTCCAGCTTGGCCCGATAGCAGCGCTCTGTGGCTAGGCTTTGCCCTTGGATGACTTTTTCCAGCAGCGTTTCTCCTTCCCCCACCGAGATGATGGTGCCTTGGGGCAGGTAGCGGCCCAATTGTTCGTAGAAGACGCTGACTGCCCCACCCCCCAACACCGCTTCAGCGTGAGGTTTGTAGCGCCTGGCTCTGCGGATCCCCTGCCAGACCAGCCGTGTGTTGCGCCAAATCTCGCCATAGTAGGCCAGCACCAGCCTGAGGCTATTCAGGGATCCCCGCAATTTTTTCAGGGGGTTGCGGGCGTAGAAAAACTCAAAAGAGTGTTGCAGTAGATTGCCGGCCCGCCCGTTCACCGGCGCATAGACTTGAATATCCCGCCAAGAGAAAACCAGCAAATCCGGCTGAAACTGATCGATTTGCTCCAGCATGCGGCGGCGAAAATCCAAGGGCGGGAAGGTGCCCATATCGAAGATGCGCTGCTCAACTTGGGGGAACAGCTTGTGGACATGATCGGCCAAATAAACCACCCCAATGGGAAAAATGGGGTTGCAGGGCAGCCGCACATAGAGGATTTTTTGAATCTTCAGGTTCGAGGCCATATAACCTGAGAGCTTACTTTACATCTCTTCACTCACTCTAATCGCTTTTTGAGAGGCGCGGCGGCAGGGATCCAAAAGGGACAAAGATAGGCTAAAGCTGAAGCAACCAGCAGGGTCGGACCTGAGGAGAGGGTATGACTCCAGAGCGTCCAATTTGGCACAGTCGCTATCGGCCAGAGCGGCGATTGAGCAAGCGCAGCGGCAGACACACCTACCTGGCTCAGGATTTGCTCACCTCGGAACAGGTGGTGATCAAGCTGCTACTCTTTGGGCCAGACTTTGATTGGGCCGACCTGAAGCTGTTCGAGCGGGAAGCCCAGATCCTGCAGACCCTCTCCCATCCAGCCATTCCTGAATACCGCGACCACTTCGAGATCAGCCTAGAGGGAGGACGGGGCCTAGCCCTGGTGCAAACCTACATCGACGCCCCCTCGCTGCAGGAGTGGATGGAGCAAGGGCGGCGCTTTGCCGAGCCGGAGGTGCGGGAGCTGGCGCAAAAGCTGCTGCGCATTCTCGTCTACCTGCACGAACTCCATCCCCCCGTCATTCACCGAGATCTCAAGCCCAGCAACATTCTCTTGGGATCCGACCAGCAGGTGTACCTAGTGGATTTTGGCTCGGTTCAGGCGGCTGCTCCACGGGAGCAGGGATCCTACACCGTGGTGGGGAGCTACGGCTACATGCCCCTAGAGCAATTTGGCGGCAGAACCGTGCCCGCTTCCGACCTCTACAGCCTGGGTGCCACCCTAATCCACCTGCTCACCGGCCAACACCCGGCGGATCTGCCCCAGGAGGGAGCCCGGATTGTGTTCGAGCAAGCGGTGCACCTGAGCCCGCCCTTTCGCGACTGGCTGCGGTGGATGACGGAACCTTTGGCGGCAGATCGTCCCGCTTCCGCCCGGCAGGCCCTGGAGGCGCTGGAGCATTTGGATCGTCGTCCCGCCTTGATTCCCTCAGACGCAGCAGCAGTCCCTACTCGACAGCCAGCAGGCAGCCGGATTCAACTGCACAAGTCTGAACAGACCTTTCAGGTGGTGATCCCGGCCCGGCAAACCGGTGTTTTGGCGTTGCTGCCTTTCGCCATCGCTTGGAACTCCGTCATCACCTTTTTCACGATCATATCGGTTGGGCATGCGCCTTTTCCGGCCAATCTGTTGTTTGGCCTATTCATCCTGCCCTTCTGGACGGTGGGGTTGGTGATGGTGGGCGTGATCCTCTACGGTCTATTCGGCAAAGTCCACCTACGGATCGACACAAAATACATTCGCCTGGTTTACGAGGTGTTTGGCCTGCGCTTTCGCAGAGTTCCCCCCAGTCGGCGATGGGATATTGACCGGCTAGAGCTGATCCCACGCCAAAGCCCACAGTTGAACATCTGGGCGGGCAACCGCAAATACGAGTTGGGAGCGGGGATCCCTTTGCAGGAGCCAGAGCTGGAGTGGTTGGCCTCGGAACTAAGCCGTTGGCTGAAGATCCCAGTTGAACGGCAAAAGGTGTAGTCGTTAGGTTTTTTGCATTTAGTTATGATAAGGACAGTTTTTGGGTAAGGTCTGATGAGTTATCTTGCTGCAGATCACAGCAAATAAAATAGCAAAAAATTATAGCTTTCCTGAAAACAGAATCCAGATCCACATCGGCAAAGAGGCAGGATGCAAACAGTTTATCCAAGGCCTGCTGTAATAGCTCGCTCTGGATCCCCGTGGCGCTACCTCCCAAAAAGATATGGAAAATGATACACCAGAGATTCCATCGCTGGAGTTGCTTGGGAGTTTGGGAAAGACCCTGACTTAGAGCATCTTATCCTTGACTCAACTGTCGTTCGTGCTCACCCCTGGGCAGCCGCAAAAAAAGGGGAGCAAGCTTTGGGGAGGAGTCGAGGTGGATACAGCACTCAGATCCATGTGAGTGTGGATGGTTTGGGGAAGCCGTTAGTGTTTAGAATCACAGCAGGGCAAAGCAGGATATTACCCAAGCAGAGGCATTACCAGAGAGTTGGCAAGAAGAGCATACGAAGGTGATAGGGGATAAGATTCTCAGGAATTCAGGGAGAGGATAGACAAGGGAAGGCCGGGTGCTGATTCCTTCTAAGAGGAATAGGAGGGTGGTGGGAGATTTGACCGGCACGTTTACAGGGAGAGGCATTTAGTCGATAAAAGATTTTTTTACGATTTAACACGAATTGCTATATTGGTGCTTGTGCTGAGAATTATCTGGCCAAATTGCTGTGGCTAAAGTTTAAGGGTATATGTGGCAAGCGTGGCTTCTGAGTCAGTGGGGGGTGGCACTCTGGCTCAACCTGGCTCTGGTGGTGCTGGGTCTGCTGAGCCCTCAGAAGGCTTTGACGCGAGCAGGGGTCATCCACGCGGGCCTGCTGGGCCTGCTGGTGTGGGGGGGGCTGGGGGGGCGGGGCTACGCGGTGGTAGCTGCCTATTTTTTAGTGGGAACAGCCGTAACCAAACTGGGGATCCGGCGCAAGCAGGCGCAGGGGATCGCCGAAAAGCGAGAGGGGGCGCGAGGGCCGGAGAACGTCTGGGGATCCGCTTTAACCGGGGCAGTATGTGCGCTAGGATACGCTTTCTTCCCGCATCCCCTGTGGTGGTTGGGATACAGCGCCAGCTTTGCAGCGAAATTGGCCGATACCGTCAGCAGCGAGGTGGGGAAAGCCTATGGCCGCAAGACCTTTTTGATCACCACCTTCCAGTCCGTGCCGGCGGGCACAGAAGGAGCTGTAAGCCTAGAGGGATCCCTGGCGGGAGTGGCGGCAGCGGCAGGGATGGCCGGGTTGGCCTGGGGGATTGGCGGGGAATGGGTAGGGGGCAGCCCATTCTGGTTGGTCATCTGCTGGCTGGCCGGGATCCTGGCCACCTTGGCAGAAAGCTGGATGGGAGTGGTGTTGCAACCCCGCCTGGCCTGGATGAGCAATGAAGTGGTGAACGGCATTCAAACAACCTTGGCCGCTCTCCTGGCCGTGGGGTTGGGAGCGCTTTTGGGGATCGGATCCTGAGAACAGGGTTGCTTCGGGACAGTTGCCCAACTCTGGCCCAGAGCAACTGCGCCGCTAACGCCAACACGGGACAAACTGTTGCCCTGCAATCGGGAAGGCTCCCGTTGGATCCCCTCGCATAAGAAAAAGGAGAGAGACGCTCCAGAAGCTCTCTCCCCCAAGCTGGTCAAAACTCTGAACCTCTCTCAGCGCAGGCCGCTGGGCTTGTAGACCAGGAAGCTGAGCACTTGGCACTGCTTAATGTTGTCGAACCCCACCACGCGAATGAAACAGTTGGGGTAGGCGCTGCGGCAAGCCTGCACTTCGCTGAGCACCTCCTGGGGAGAAGTGGCGCTGAACAGGGGCAGCTTCCACAGCGTCCAATAGCGAACCGTTGGTTCAGACGATTCGTTGAACTCTATGGCCGGGATGTAGCCCTGATCCAAGATGTACTGCACCTGCTTGATGATCTGCAGATCCGTCAGCGGCGGCAAGTAGGAGAGGGTTTCGTAGCGGCGCTCTTTTGGTAAGGTTTGCATGATGGGTATCACTCCGTTTCGGGTCTAGGGTTTTGTGGGGGGGATCCCGCTTCCGGGTGGGTAACGGGTAGGGATCCTGTTGCTGAGGTGATCCGTTCTAGATGATTGCGGCGGTGCTCCATGTTGGCTTGCTGGATGCCGGCTTTGGCCATTTCCGGCAGGTAATCGACCACCTCCGCAGCAATGTGTTCACGAACGGTCATGATGCGATAGGCCAACTCAGGACGCTCAGCCAGCAAAGCCCGCAGGTAGGCTTCCCCATCCTGAAGGTTTTGCCGAGCGGAGAACTGCTGTAGCCAAAGAGCCCTGGGGGGATCTGTTTCGCTCAGTTGAGCCAGCACCGTGCGCATCGCCTGATAAGTCAGGTAGCTGATCAAGGTCTTGGCGGTGTCTTTGGCGATCTGTTTCAGATCCATTGCCGATCCAGGGAGGGAGCCAGTAGGGCAAGAGAGCCGTGGGGATCCCTTGCCCCCAGCAGATCTCTAGAGGGTGTCGACGGCCTTGAACTCGAACTTGATTTCCTTCCACAGCTCGCAGGCAGCCGCCAGCTCTGGCGACCACTTGGCTGCTTCCCGGATAATGTCGTTGCCTTCGCGGGCCAGATCTCGACCTTCGTTACGAGCTTGGATACACGCTTCCAAGGCCACCCGGTTGGCGGTTGCGCCCGGCGCGTTGCCCCAGGGGTGTCCCAAGGTTCCGCCGCCAAACTGCAGCACCGAGTCGTCGCCAAAGATTTCCACCAGCGCCGGCATGTGCCAAACGTGGATCCCACCGGAAGCCACCGGCATCACCCCTGGCATGGAAGCCCAATCTTGGGTGAAGAAAATGCCGCGGGAGCGATCGGCCTCTACGTAGTTTTCCCGCATGAGATCCACAAAGCCCATCGTGATGGCGCGGTCGCCTTCCAGCTTGCCCACCACCGTACCGGAGTGCAGGTGGTCGCCACCGGACATGCGCAAACACTTGGCCAACACCCGGAAGTGGATGCCATGGTTCTTCTGCCGGTCGATCACCGCGTGCATGGCCCGGTGGATGTGCAGCAGAATGCCGTTATCCCGGCACCACTTGGCCAGGCTGGTGTTGGCAGTAAAGCCGGCTGTCAAGTAGTCGTGCATGATGATAGGGGCGCCCAACTCCTTGGCAAACTCGGCCCGCTTGAACATCTCTTCACAGGTGGGCGCCGTTACGTTCAAGTAGTGGCCCTTGATCTCGCCGGTTTCCGCTTGGGCCTTGTGGACAGCCTCCATCACGAACAAGTAGCGATCTCGCCAGCGCTGGAAGGGCTGGGAGTTGATGTTTTCGTCATCTTTGGTGAAGTCCAAGCCGCCCCGCAGAGCTTCATACACGGCCCGCCCGTAGTTTTTGGCAGAAAGGCCCAACTTGGGCTTGATGGTGCAGCCCAGCAGCGGACGGCCATACTTATTCAATTTGTCCCGCTCCACCTGAATGCCATGGGGAGGGCCCTGGAAGGTTTTCAGGTAGGCCACCGGGATCCGCACATCTTCCAGCCGCAGCGCCTTTAGGGCCTTAAAGCCAAAAACGTTGCCCACAATCGAGGTGAGCATGTTGGTCACCGAGCCTTCCTCGAACAGATCCAGCGGATAGGCGACGAAGCAGAAGTACTGGTTGTCTTCGCCGGGAACCGGCTCGATGTCATAGCAGCGGCCTTTGTACCGATCCAAGTCGGTAAGCAAATCGGTCCATACCGTTGTCCAGGTGCCCGTCGAAGACTCAGCCGCCACAGCCGCCCCGGCCTCTTCGGGAGGAACACCCGGCTGAGGAGTAACCCGGAAACAGGCCAAGACGTCGGTATCCTTAGGCGTGTAGTCGGGAGTGTAATAGGTGAGTCGGTAATCCTTCACACCGGCTTGATAGCCGCTTTTGGATTGGGTTGCTGAATAGGCCACGTTGATCTCCCTCTGAACGAATCACAGAACCAGAAAATGCCATTCACGGATGCAACCAAGAGGAAAAAACCCAGGGCCAAAACTCAAGACCACCGAGTTTTCGTGAACGAACTCGCCCCACAACCGCGAGGCCAAAGTTGGGCCTTAAGACACTCTTCATCCCAGGGGATGGAAGCCCCAAACCCTTCTTTTCGAGTGCCTTCAATTGCTAGCTTGGACTCCCTGGACTTGCAAATCCAGTAGAAAGATTTTTATACAGTGCCTAAGCTAGAATCTCGGCAAACACAACTCTATATAGGTTTAATCCTAAGCTACCATCCGCAATAATGGGCTGATCATTACTTTCTTTATGAGTTTGATTAGTTTAATTAAAGTGAGGCCCCCTGCTTCCCGCTGAGAATACAGATTTCTTTGGCTTTCTTAATATCTTTTGGGTGGGATCCCCGGCCAAAACCAAAAGCTCCCTTCTTTGAGGGAGCGGAGCAAGTCCACCCACAGGATCTGGAGGGTCAAGAAACGGCTGCCAGGGTTGGCTGGGGTCTCTTGCTGATCACCTGGTCGATAAGGCCGTACTCTTTGGCTTGTTCTGGGGTCATGAAGTTGTCGCGGTCGGTATCTCGTTCGATGCGCTCTAGAGGTTGGCCGGTGTGGTAGGCCAGCAGGCTATTGAGGCTGTTTTTGATGAAGAGGATCTCTTTGGCCTGAATTTCAATATCGGTAGCTGGCCCCTGAGCTCCACCAAGGGGTTGGTGGATCATGATGCGGGCGTGGGGAAGGGCAATGCGCTTGCCTTTGGTGCCCCCTGCCAGCAGAAAAGCTCCCATGCTGGCAGCCAAACCAATGCAGATGGTGGAGACATCCGGCTGAATGTGCTGCATGGTGTCGTAAATGGCCATGCCGGCATAGACAGAGCCACCGGGGGAGTTGATGTAGAGGTAGATGTCTTTTTCGGGGTCTTCCGATTCCAAGTAGAGCATCTGGGCCACAATCAGGTTGGCAATGTCGTCGTCCACCTGGGTGCCCAAGAAAATGATCCGATCCCGCAAAAGACGCGAGTAGATGTCAAAGGCGCGCTCGCCTCGCGCAGATTGCTCAATAACGGTGGGAATCATGCCAGTCCAAGCGATGGGTCAGTCCTTACTAGTGTAGTCTAAGCCACCGGACGGATGCTTTGCTCAGGACGACTCACCGGCCCGCCTCCGTACGGGGCTCGATGGGGTGTGAGCCGGCTAGAACAGCAAGGAGACGGGGTGGTTATAGCGGGATCCCTCTTCTTCTGGGATGTGGAACGGGTCTGAGGTGTGGCTCTTTGTGATGTGGTGAGGTGAAGCCAAGATGGACGTGATCCCAGATGAACCGATTGTGATTGCCAGCCTGCTGAGCCTGGCTTTGCTGGGGATCTTGATTCTGAACTTGGCAGGGCGTGGGTCTGGGGATGCAGATTAAAAGGTTGACAAGCTTACTTGTCCTTCTTTAGGATTAGGATCGCCTTGTCAGAGAGCGCCCCCATCGTCTAGAGGCCTAGGACACATCCCTTTCACGGATGCGACAGGGGTTCGAATCCCCTTGGGGGTATTGGGTCAGAGTTATAAGATAAAGCCGTCAACAGGGGATCCCTGGCAGCGGTGACACCTTACTCAGACTTTACTCAGAGAGGCTTTGCCGCCACAAACCACTCCAGATACAAGCTGGGAGAGCGGGTCATCTGGGATCCCCATACAAGCGGCATGGGCAGCCAGCCAACTGCCACTCCGTCGAGGGGGATCCCTATTCCACCCTTACTCCTCAACAGGGGAAAAATCTCCAAAGCAGCGGCCTAGAAGGTTAGGCTTAGTTGTCCAATCGGCTACGGCTTGGGTTTGAGCAGACCTAGGGCCTGCCAGGATCAGGTGCTGGCCACCAGAGCTTCAGCCGGCGTGGCGGCGACCAACAGCTCATCTTTGATAAGCTCTGCCAGCTCCTGCAGTTGGCGAATCGCCTCTGCCCCTTCCAATTTCATAAGCTCCCGGTCATCCCGCATTTCTGTCCAGCTAATGGAGCATTCGGAAACCAAAAAGCGGATTAGGTGCCCCTCTCGTAAACTGACCATAAACGAGGCACTCTCGAAAGACGTACCACAGGTGTAGCAAGAGGCTGGGTAGCCCCGCTTCTCCAAAACGATGGCCAGAGCCTGCAAACTCATCACCAGATCTTGAACATAGCTGCGGTATTGTTCCGCCAACCGTGTGAACATCACACTCCTCCCTAATGGATTGGCACTTTTGGGGCTCAGCCTAGCTGCAAATGACCTAACTAGTAATTTATGCTTAGGACTAGGATTACATCTATCATAACAATCGACAACCCCTCAAGGAAGTGATTAAGGCCACAGAGTAGGCAAAGTCTACTTCAGGGAAATGTAGTATTCAACACTTCTCTTAACAAAGACATCAAAATTTACCTCGAGTCAATGCTCTTATCTATCGGGATCCTCACCCAGTGCTTGGCCCAGTCTTTTCTCAAAATGGCTCAGGGCTGCTCGTGTCAGCAGGACAGTTGCCTCAAAGCTTTCTCTTGCAAGGGTCTCACCGATCGCGAAGTAAGACGCGGTCTTTTGACAAGAGACCGGCGGGAGTGTCAAGTGGGCCAAGGCTTGTAGACGAATGCAGATCAAGGTGGGTTCCCGCCCGATTATGCTGAGAAAATTCTCGGCATGGACAATTGAGAAGGAACGGCTTGATGCTGACACCTGTTGATCTGGAAAAACGAGTGGCTTATTTGCAGAGTCCCCAAGCCATTCGGGATCGCTGTCAGTTGCTATTGGAAAGGGTTTTGGCCGATGAATCAGAGCACTTTCGCCTCAACCTGAATCGGATGGGATCCGTAGCCGACTATGTGATCACCACAATGCGGGCCCATTATCCCAACGGGGAAATTCCCTTCCACAGCCGCTGGCAACATTTTCAGGTGGGATCCGGGGAGCGCCTAACCCGTCTGGAAAATCGACTTAAAGACATGGATCCGCTGGAGCGGCTGCGATGCAAGTGGGATCTGGCCATCGTCAGCGTGTTGCTGGACGCAGGCGCAGGCTCTGCCTGGAAGTACTGGGATCCAGAAAGTCAGACGGTGGTGGGTCGTTCCGAAGGTTTGGCCTTGGCCAGTTTCGACTGGTTCTGGCAAGGTGGGTTTTCCAGCGATCCCCAGCAGCCTCTGCAGGTGGATGCGGCGGGCCTGGAGCGGATCACCTTGGCGGATTTGGCAGCAGCTTTCCAGGTGGGGCCGGAAAATCCTTTACTGGGACTGGAGGGGCGCTGGCAACTGCTGCAAAGGTTGGCACAAACTTTGCGGGCTCAACCTCATTACTTTGGATCTGGTCACAATCTTCCCCGTCCTGGCCGGTTGTGGGACGCTATCCAGCCTGAGGATCCCAGCGGTGGGATCGAGGCAGCACAGGTCTTACAGGCGGTTCAGAGGGGGGTTGGCCCCATTTGGCCTGGGCGAGTCTCGCTGGCCGGGATCCCTCTGGGAGATGTCTGGCCCTATCCCCACCTGCCCCAAACAGAGCCGGGGAGCCATTGGGTGCCTTTTCACAAGTTGTCCCAATGGATGACCTATTCCCTGCTGGAGCCGTTGCAGCAGGAGGGGATCCCGATCTGGGGTTTGGATGAGCTGACGGGTTTGGCGGAGTATCGCAACGGGGGGTTGTTTGTGGATTTGGGGGTGATCCAACTTAAGCAGCCGGAGATTGGTCAGCAACCGTATCCTCCAGATTCGACGGTGATTGTGGAGTGGCGGGCCCTGACGGTGATTTTGCTGGATCAAGTTGCCTCCTTAATCCGGGAAAGACTGGGTTGCTCTGCCCAGGAGTTGCCCCTGGTGAAAATACTGCAAGGGGGAACCTGGACGGCAGGACGGCAAATAGCGGCCCAGCTTAGGCCAGATGCTTCTCCTCCCATCCAACTGCTCAGCGATGGCACGGTTTTTTAGGGATCCCCTTTCGAGATTCTTAAGAAGTTCTGTAATAATCTCAGGGCCAAATCAGGACGGGATCCCCAGTGCAGATGCAGGTACGAAGCGTGAAGACGCTCGGTGGCCCATCCTTCCTGTTGAAGCTGGGCGGGGGATCCCCAGCTGTAGATTGGGCTGGGGGAGATGGGGGTGCTGCGGGAGCGGTGAAATTCATGCCCGCGCAGGCGATCCCCAGCTGGCGCCAGCAGGGTTGGGCGCAAAACGGCAGCTGCGCGGTAGCCCAAACACAGCCGGTCGGCCATGTCTACCTGGATGGGTAATAGCCCGGCCATCGGGTAGGTCTTTCCCTGAAAATCGGTAAGGGATTGGCCCAGCACCATCAGTCCGCCACACTCGGCGTAGAGGGGTGGGTGGGCGGGCGGGGGAGGTTGTTGGTTAATTCTCTCAGATAGAGGTGCTGCAAACAATTCCGGGAACCCTCCCCCCAGCAGCACGCCATCGCAGGGCTCCGGTGGCCATAGTCCCACCTGGAGGGGGGAATACTCCAGCAGCTCGGCTCCACAGGCCCGCAACAGATCCAAGTTGTCGGCGTAGTAGAAGTTAAAGGCGTGGTCTTGGGCCACCGCCACCCGTACCTGTTCGCAGCGGCGGGGCGGAGTCCTTTCGGTGAGAGGGGGGATCCCTGGCCACAGCTCTCCTACCGCTGGAGGAAGCCTCCGAATCAGGGGCAATAGGCCATCCCAATTGACGTGTTGCTCCGCCAGCTCGGCCCAGGCAGCTTGCCAGTGGGGGAAGTGATCCAGTTCTGAGACAGGCACCAACCCCAGGTGTCGGCTGGGCAACCGCAAATCCTCCCGCCGGGGAAACTGGCCCAAGACCGGGATCCCCGCTGCAGCCGCTGCCTGCTGCAAGATTTGTCCATGCCGCTCCGAGGCCACCCGGTTGAAAATCACCCCAGCAATGGAGAGGCGGGGATCCCAGCGGCTCAAGCCGTAGAGCAAAGCGGCCACCGTCGTTCCCATGCCGCTGCCATCGATCACCAGCACCACAGGGATCCCGAGCAGGCGGGCCACATGGGCGCTGCTGGCAAAAAAAGGCTCCGTCCCGCTCCCAGGGAGGGGTAGGGATCCAGGCGCTCGCCCATCGAAGAGGCCCATTACCCCCTCCACAATGGCTCCATCCTTGCCCTGGCAATGGTGGCGAAAGCAGCGCTGCACAAAGTCCTCGTCGGTCAAGAAGGGATCCAAAGTGCGACAGGGGATCCCGCTCACCGCCGTGTGAAACAGAGGATCAATGTAATCCGGCCCCACCTTGAAAGGTTGGATGCGCAGGCCCCGTCGCCTCAGAGCGGCCAACAGAGCCAGAGTGATGGTGGTTTTGCCGCTGCCGCTTGCTGCCGCCGCCAGCAGAATGGCCATCTTTCCTGCCCAAGGGTTAGAACTCGATGCCGATTTGCGCCTTGATCCCCTGGTCGCGGAAGGGATGTTTGACCAAAGTCATCTCCGTCACCAGATCGGCTCGGTCGATCAACGCTGCCGGCGCGCCCCGCCCCGTCAAGATCAGGTGAACCCGCTCCGGTTTCTCCGCTAGCCCGGCCAACACCTCGTCCGGCGAGAGATATCCCAACTTGAGGGCGACATTGATCTCATCCAGAAGCACCAACTGAAACTCCCCGCTGGTGAACAGCTCCCGCCCCTTTTCCCAGGCCGCCTGTGCATGGGCGATGTCTCGCTCCCGGTCTTGGGTTTCCCAGGTAAAGCCCTCTCCCATGGCGTAAAAAGCTATTTTCCCCAGGCCCAGCTCTGGATGCTCGGCCAATTTCCGCAATAGCTTGGCTTCTCCTGGATCCCAGGCCCCCTTGATAAATTGCACCACCCCCACCGACAATCCCTGGCCGAGGGCGCGGAAGATCATGCCGAAGGCAGCCGTGGTCTTGCCCTTGCCCTGCCCCGTGTGCACGATGATCAAGCCCTTGTCATCTCGCATGCCCGACAGACGCTGCCGCTGGATCTGCTGGCGTTTTTGCATTCTTTGGCGATGCCGCCAGTTTGGGTCGGCCTCTGCGCCCGGTGAAGACTCCGCACCGCTATCGCAAGCGTCCTCAAGTTCTGTTGTCGAGAGGGGTTGGGATCCGGAAGCCGGTGCAGGCAAGCCAGACAGGGCGGGTTGGGCCATAATCAAAAGGAATCGAGATTCGCCACACAGGCTGAGGGGAACTGCACCACTGGCGCGACCGTCGGGGCAAACCCAAGTTCCCCACAGTGAACCGCCTTTATCCTAATCCGGTTTCATTCGGCTGGGATATGAGAGAACCGGCTGCCGCTTTCCGAGATAGCCTGCTAATGTACTGCTTCATCTGGGCAGTGCTGGCAATAGGGTGTTTTCAAGTCTTGCCCCGCATCCAAGTCGTATCTGCCGCCGAGTTGCAACCGTGGCTAGCGCCCAGCTACTTTGCAGGTCTGGGGGGATCCCTATTGGCAGCCTTGGGATCCCTGTTGGCCATCTCAGCCGAAACGACGCCAAATCCTGCCGACAAAAAGCATCTGCACCGCTTGGCTTGGGGATTGGGGACAGTTGGCTTTCTCGGCGTTCTCTCCCCCCTGGGCTTGGCCGGCGCATTCTTTCTCAAAGCCGCTCAGGGGACAGACTGGTGGCAGGGTCTGTTTGGCTGAAGCCGCCCACAGCTTATTTTTTTGACAAATGGGCGGAGGTTGGGGGTACTATAGGGACAAGTTCCGTTCTTTATCCAGAGCAGACTGAGGGACCAGGCCCAATGAAGCTGCGGCAACCCGGCGGAAGCCTCCGCTACGGTGCCAATTCCTGCGGTTAGTCAGTAACCGAAAGATAAAGGCAATAAAGTTTTCTCTAGAGGATAGCCCTCTTTGGCGGGGGACTTTTCTGGCAACTTTATCCTTTAGCAGCTCCCATAGCTCTGGTCGCGGCAGCGGGGCAAGGCCTTCGCGGCAGTGCTGGTGCGTCAGCGGTGCAGAACGCTTGCTGGTTGCTGGGCCTTTCCTCTGGCTGAGTTGGGGCTGGTGCGGAGCACCTGGGGATCCCTGGTTGGCTCTTTCTCCGACGGATAATGAACGAGCGGGTGAGCCTTGTTTTTTGTTCAGGTTCTCAGTTCTAGCTTTTAAGGAGAAGGTTCGTTGTCCAAGTCGTTTTTGTTTTCCTCGGAGTCGGTGACGGAGGGGCACCCCGACAAAATCTGCGATCAGATCTCCGATGCCATCGTGGATGCCCTCTTGACGGCGGATCCCCTCAGTCGGGTGGCCGCCGAGGTGGTGGTCAATACGGGCCTGGTTTTGTTGACCGGGGAGATCACCTCGCAAGCGCAGGTCAACTTCACCCGTCTGGTGCGGGACAAGGTGGCCGAAATTGGCTATACCGATGCCAAGAATGGGTTTTGTGCAGAAAGCTGCGCGGTGTTGGTGGCTTTCGATGAGCAATCTCCCGATATTGCCCAAGGGGTGAATGTGGCCCTGGAAAGTCGCGGCTCCCAGGAAGATCAATTCGACTTGGTCGGGGCCGGGGATCAGGGGTTGATGTTTGGCTTTGCCTGCGATGAAACTCCCGAGTTGATGCCCTTGCCCATTAGCTTGGCCCACCGCCTCAGCCGCCAGTTGGCCACGGTTCGCAAAAACGGCACCCTGCCCTATCTGCGCCCGGATGGCAAAACGCAGGTGACTGTGGCCTATGAGGAAGGTCGCCCGGTGGGCATTCACACCCTGCTCATCTCCACCCAGCACACACCCACGATTGGCGCCATTACGGAAGAGGCGGCGGTGCAAGAGCGGATCCGCGCCGATCTCTGGGAGGCAGTGGTCACGCCGGTGTTTGCCGAGCTGCCCATCAAGCCGGATAGCCACACCCGCTTCCTCACCAATCCCACCGGCAAGTTTGTCATCGGCGGCCCTCAGGGAGATGCGGGCCTGACCGGACGCAAGATCATCGTCGATACCTACGGCGGCTATTCTCGCCATGGGGGCGGGGCCTTCTCCGGCAAGGATCCCACCAAGGTGGATCGCAGCGCTGCCTATGCGGCTCGTTACGTGGCCAAGAACATCGTGGCAGCTGGCTTGGCGCAAAAATGTGAAGTGCAGGTGAGCTACGCCATTGGGGTAGCCCGCCCCATCAACATTTTGGTGGAAACCTTTGGCACAGGGCGCATCCCCGACGAAGAGCTGTTGCGGCTGGTGCAGCGCCACTTCGATCTGAGGCCGGCAGCCATTTTGGCCCAGTTCCAACTGCGGGAGCTGCCCCGCCAACGGGGGGGACGCTTCTACCAAAATGTAGCGGTCTATGGTCACTTCGGGCAAACTCACCTGGATCTGCCCTGGGAGCGCACCGATAAAGCCGCTCTGCTGCGGGAGGAGGCTCTTGCCAAGGCGACTGCCCTCTTGGCCTAAGAGGGGATCACTAAGACGGCCTGCTGCCTCAATGCTTGCCCTGGTGCAGTTGCTTAACCAGGTGGGGTAGCTCCGGCAGGATCAGGCTGCGCATAGCCAGTTGCACGGCTGCTGGGGAGCCAGGCATGGAAAAGATCAAGCACTTTCCGTGGATCCCGGCGATGGCCCGAGAGGCGATGGCCCGACTGCCAATCTGGGCATAGCTGAGCTGGCGGAAGATCTCCCCAAAGCCGGGCAAGGTCTTTTCCAGGAGAGCCTCGATGGCGTCGTAAGTGGTGTCGCGGGGGGCGATGCCTGTGCCACCATTCAACAAGATCACCGGCAGGGATCCGGCCCAATCCTGAACCTGCTCTCGAATGAGCTGCGGTTCATCTCGGAGAATGCAATATCTCTCCACCCGGTGGCCGGACTCCTGGAGGGCTGTGCAGATAAACTGGCCGCTGTGATCGGTTTCAGGGGTGCGCGTGTCGCTGACGGTGATCACCCCACAGGGCAAGGAGGCAATGTGCTCTGCACCGCTGTCGCGATCAAGGGGAAAGGTCATGGCGGGGATCCCTGAGGAAAGAGAGTGGCAAGCCCATCAAGACTGTCCCTGAGGGGGCTCGGCAGGAGTTGGAGGGTCAACGACCGTCTGCTGGAGCTCTAGGATCCCTGAGGACTCTGCCCCACCAGCACGGGCGAGTTGGGGAGGAGGGGACTGGGCAAGCAGGCGGCGCAGCTTGGGGGGAAGCTCCTGCAACTGCTCCAACAACAAGTTTAGAGATATGGCCGGTTCTCTGGAAAACAGGGATCCCGCGGGGGGTACCGGCGGCAGAGGAGAACAGGCAAAGGCAGCCGCAGCCAAAGAGCGGATCCGCTCCTGCTGCTCCTGCCAAAGGAACTGGCCGATTTCTGGGGGAAAGGTAAGATGAGGAGAGCCGCGACGCTGCCAAAGGCGGAGAAGCTGCTCCACAGAGGTGGCCTTGTACCGCCCCTGGTAGAGGGCTTCCAGCAAGGCTGCCGGGATCCAAAGATCCGGGAACAACTGGCTCCAGCGCTCCACCCAAACCTGGCTGGGTTGACCTTCCAGCTCAAACCCATAGTGCTCCAGAAAGGTGGCAGGATCCATCAGCCCATGGCAGCCCAAGGAAACTCAACCCAAGCTAGTCCAGATCCGCCGAGACAAAGGGGAGATAAAGCCTTTCTCCCTGGATCTCGCAAGACAGCTCTCGTCCAAGAATACCCCTATTTGCCTTTCATGAAGGCTCTGTGAAGAGGCTATAAAGCTGCAAAGCTGCGGTACGCTTAAAAACTCAGTGGCTGACGGGCCCCAGCTCAAGCGCTGCCTCCAGAGCGCGCTCGCTATCAGGAAACTGCGTCAGCAGCCGTCCTAGGAAGGCGACATCTCCCGTCAGGCCGTACAGAGCCATGAGCACATCCCCAGCATAGCGGCTCTGGGGGAAGCGGTTCAGCAGCTCATTGCCGGCGTAGATCGCCTGGCGGGCATAGCCATCCTGCAGGGCTTTGGCTTCCAGAAAGTAGCTGTAGCTGAGGCTGCCAGGATCCACGTAGTCCGGCAGTGACGTGTCGAACAAGCTGGTATCTTCTGTCACTCCTGGGGGGAAGCCCGGCAGCGGATAGATGGCTGCCGTTTCCTCGGGAGGGTAGGTGGTGTACTGGCGGTAGAGGATCAGCACCTGCCGCTACAGGCTTTCTTCCTGAAGATGGGCAGGGGCGGTGGGATCCGCCAGCACAGAGCCGAGTAACTCTGCTGCTACAGCATGGTGATTGGCCCGCTGATAGTCCGATAGAGAACTGGAGGAAGCTGGTTGCGGCGGCCCGCTTCCATCAGCATCCCCACTCAGGCCACCGGCACGGGTTTGGTTAAACAGCCACAGGTACCCATTGCGCCAACCGTCGGCAGCGGCCCAGTGGGCGGCCAGTTGATAGCGTTGTTGGGGAGTGGATTGGGCTTGCCAACGGCTCAATTGGCGCCAGCGTTCTCGTTGGGCCTGGATTTTCGGTTGCAGAGGGGTGCGGCTGGCGGGCACGGGATCCCAGTCGTCCAGCCAGTAGCCGCCATCCAGCAAGGGGTAGCGATCCAACACAGCATCCAAAGCCAGATTTTCCGTCAGCTGCAGGGCTAGGTCGTAGCGGTGTTCGCGGGCGAAGCGAACCGCCAGAGCATAGCGGACGGCGGCGGCCAGAGGATGCTCGCCGTGGCGGTCGAGAAAAGCTTGCAACTCGCTGGGGGTTGCACCGCTGTCTAAGAGCAAAAGCAGGCGGCGGCGCAAGACGTAGCGCATGTCTCCATCGCCGAAGGGATCCGCCAGCCAATTGGCCAAAAGGACCAGTGCTTCTTCCCTTTTGCCCTGCCACTCCAAGGTGCGTGTCAGCCAGAGGGGCGGCTGCGCCGCTTTTCTAAAACCCTTGCCTTTGACCATTCCTGCAGTGCATCCCCCGATTTCTTGGAGGCCTGAGTTGCCAGCACCCTTTCAGGATAGGCTCTCCCTTAGCCGGCGGTTGCCATGGCCTTCAACCCCTTCAAAATCAGGTAGTCCAGAATACTGGTGTTCTCCTCGCCGCGATAATTAAAATTGGAGCGCACCAGCCACAGCCCCTTCTGAGTGCGGCAACAGAGGTTCAGCAGCGTGCGGGCCAAAATCTGTTGACGCGCCTGTAAATCCCGCGCCGCATCGAAAACCTCCCCGTCCCATTCCGGCGTCAGCACACGGCTGTTGTAGAGCACATGCCAGAGGGAGCGGGACCAGCTGGGGTTGGTGATATCAAACCAAAATTGGTAATCCGCCTCCAAACCCCGAGTGATGTAGGCCCCCGGAGTTGCAACTACCAAGTAACGGGAATAGTCGGGCTCGAAGCGGCTGCTGCTGGGGGTCTGTCCCGAGCGGATCATGGCCAAAAAGGCGGGATCCCCTTCGGCGGGGAAGGCCTGGCGAAACCGCCGTGCCGCTTCCATCAACACGCGCAGCAGCTCTTGATCCTGAGGGGAAGCAATCGCCGGGGCTAAGTGATCGGCAAAAAACTGCTGGAAGAAAGCGGCCAATGAAGGGCCGGGATGATAGCCGCGCAGCCAATCGAACAGTCGCTGGTAGCGCTCCAGGTTGGCAAACCCCACCCGCTCCGGCTGCCGTACTGCTGTTCGGGGACGCAGAGAACGCCCCACCGGATCCCAGGTATCTTCGGCCAACAGAGCCGCCCGGATGGGATCCAGCCCCAGCACCCAGCTCAACATCAGCCGCCAAGCCGGCAAAGTGGGAAAAGCACCCCACTCGGGATGGGCCAATTCTGCTGCCGTCAGCACCGCCCGCACCAAGGGATAGCGGATCAACGCCGGGAAGGGGGCAATCGACAAAACCGGCACTTCCGACAACTGCTCCTGCAAGCTCAGGCTCACCCCCACATCCATACGGGGCAGCAAAACAGCAATGCGATGGGCCGGGATCCCGGCCCCCAAAAGCCGGCGAATTTGGGCAACCATCACCTCCACTGCCGCAAACTGGGTCTCTTCCTCCAGCGTTTGCACCAGCGGCAGCTCCCCCCCCTTCGGCTCAGGCAGCGGATGAGAAAACGGGGGATCCAGCACCCGCGCAATCTGCACCCCCAAGCGGATCATGCCTGCTGAAGCGCGATGGCTCCCCTCCAGAAACTGAACCTGCGTTTTTTCCATCAAGAAGTCGGCCACAGCTTCCGGGATCCCGGTCAAGGAAACCCCACCACCAAGGGTGTAGCTGAAAAATTGACTTTGCAGATGGGATTGCCCCTGCCGGTAAAACTCCAGCGCCACCCCGCAACTGTCTTCCGCCTGATCCACAATCAGGTGATCCCACTCTTGCCAAAACTCCGCCAGCGGCAGGATGTGCTCGCCAAACAGCCGAATTTGCAGGCCAAAATCCAGGGATCCCAACCGAAGCGCTGCCTCCCACAGCCGCCCCACACAGCAGCCCATTGCCTGTAAGGCCTCTGCCCGCCGTGGATCCGCCTCTTCCGGCCAAGCCCTGGCCAGCCGGGATCCCACCACTTCTGCCGACAAACCCGAAGCCCCCGCAATGTAAGCAGC
Source organism: Synechococcus sp. R5-15 (assembly GCF_047462035.1). NCBI lineage: Bacteria > Bacillati > Cyanobacteriota > Cyanophyceae > Synechococcales > Synechococcaceae > Synechococcus > Synechococcus sp. R5-15. Next base: position 44,084 of record NZ_JANSIK010000039.1, read on the forward strand.
ACTGCTAATCTGATCCCAGATCTGGAACTCCTTGAGCCCGACGCCGGCAAAGGCTTCCCCATGCCGAGGGCACAAAGCGCAGGCTCGTTCGCAGAGAAATTGAGTGAGATCTTTGGCCAAGGGGATCGGCTCCAACGAGCGTGGCAACTGGGGGACACGCTCACACACCTGTGGCCAATGATCGGCCAACGAGCGTCCCACCCGCTGCAAGAACGTTTCGATCCGCCACGGCCCCACCAAGCCCGAACTGGACTGCTGCAAGCGCCGCAGCACCTCATCCGCTTGCCGTTGACTCCGCACCAAAAATAAGACCCGGCCCGGATCGGCTCCCGCCTGCAACAAACTTCGATAGTGATCCACACAAGCCTGGGTCAGCCCACTGCCTGCCCAGCCCATCACACTTTTGAAGGGAGATGGCTTCCCCCGCCAATGGCTCTTTTCTTCCACTTGAGCTGCCCTTACCCTCTCCGGCCTCTCCAACCAACCCATTTTCTCAGCAAAAGTCTGGACAAACGGGCCTTCGCTTCATTATGATTGTTTTCCGTTGCCAACTGAGTCCATCCGCTTTGGCGACCCGGCGCGCTGCTACACCAGATACTGCCTCTTTAGCAGGTAAGTCTGAGCAGCTCTCAACAAAAGCAGTTTGGCGTGCAGCTTTGGGGGTGAACTAAGCAAAAGGCTCAGCGTTGCCGGCGCTGAACTTGGCCTCGGGGTATCCCTACCTTGCTCTTTCGCCTCAGCCGGCAGACTCAGCTTTGTCTTGAGCTTCCTGCTGCCACGCTATTGCTGTATGCCTATCCATCCGGCTAACTGAGCCATTGGCCTACGGCCCGCTTCGCGAACGGCTAGCCGATTGTCGGAGTGAGCTGGCTCTCAGTTGATGAAAACGAGTCGTGCAGGCTCGATTGGAGGTTCTTGTGGCACTTGGCATCCTCGGAAGAAAAGTCGGCATGACCCAGATCTTCTCTCCAGAAGGGCTGGCCATTCCGGTCACTGTCGTGCAGGCGGGGCCTTGCACCGTGACCCAGATCAAAACCCAAGCCACAGATGGCTACAACGCCATTCAGTTGGGCTACTTGCCCACCACTGAAAAGCATCTCACGCGGGCGCAGCGGGGCCACCTCACCAAAGCAGGGGTGACAGAGCTGCTGCGCCACCTGCGAGAGTTTCGCGTTGATCAGCCGGAAGCTTACCAATTGGGGCAGAAAATTACCGTCGAGATGTTTTCCCCCGGCCAGTTGGTGGATGTGGCAGGTACCTCCATCGGGCGAGGGTTTGCCGGCTATCAAAAGCGCCACCACTTCGGTCGTGGCCCCATGTCCCACGGCTCCAAAAACCACCGCCGACCGGGCTCCATTGGCGCCGGTACAACCCCAGGCCGCGTGTTTCCGGGGATGCGCATGGCGGGGCGGCTGGGAGGTGGCCGAGTCACCACCCGCAAATTGCAGTTGGTGCAGGTGGATCCGGAGCGGGATCTGTTGGTGATCAAGGGCTGCGTGCCCGGCGTAGAAGGAGGGCTGCTGGAGATCACCCCTGCCAAGCAGGTGGGCAACAAGCGTTAGGGGAGGGATCCCTGGCAAAGGCTGACCCGCATCCGCAAAGACGAGGAAACCATGGCAAGTTGTGTGGTGAAAAATTGGCAAGGGGAAACGGTGGGCAGCGCGGAGCTGAGCCTTAAAGTTGCTCGTCCCGAAACAGCCGCCCACATCCTCTATCTGGCACTGCGCCGGCAGATGACCAATGCTCGTCAGGGCAACGCCCACACCAAGACCCGAGCTGAGGTGCGCGGCGGCGGTCGCAAGCCTTGGAAGCAGAAAGGCACCGGTCGGGCCCGTGCCGGCTCCATCCGCTCCCCACTTTGGCGCAAAGGGGGGGTGATCTTCGGCCCCCGCAAGCGGGAATACAACCTGGCCATGAACCGCAAAGAACGGCAACTGGCCCTGCGCACCGCTCTGCAAAGTCGGGTGGAAGACCTGATCGTCGTGGAGGATTTCCAGGAGCAGCTCAACCCGCCCAAAACCCGTGCTGTGGCCCAGGCTTTGCTGCGCTGGGGGGTGATGGAAGATCAATCGGCTCTGCTCATCGTTGCCGAACGCTCGGAAGCCGTAGAGCGGGCTGTGCGCAACATCGCCCGCGTTAAGCTGATCGGCCTGGATCAGATCAACGTTTTCGATCTGCTCAACGTCGATTGGGTGCTGATCACCGTTTCTGCCCTAGAGCAGCTCAAGGCCCGTTGGGGATCCGACGCTGCGCCGGCAGTTCTGGAGACTCCCTCTGAGGATGCACCTCAGGCCGACATAGCCGAAGATCAGGCCCTGCCCGGAGATGGGCCGGAAGATCAGGCCGTTCCAGAAAGCGAACACGAGGAAGCAGAGCAAACCCCAGCCCAACCTGAGGCCCAGGAAAACCAAGCTGCCCTCCAAGGACGTCCAGCAGATCCGCAGGGGCCAGAAGAGCAAACCGAAGAGCCCCAAGATCCAGCAGAAGAACTGGCTCAAGGAGCAGAGCCGTCAACGGTAGAAGAGGCCGAAGCAGCCCCAGCAGAGGAGGAAAGCGATGACTGAGAGCAAGCGGATCCTGGCCGACGTCCTGTTGCGCCCCGTCATCACCGAAAAGGCAACCGCCTTGATGGAGCAGCGCAAATATGTCTTTGAAGTGCTGCCCACCGCCACCAAGCCGCTCATCCGAGCTGCCGTCGAAGAAATGTTCCGCGTGCGAGTTACTTCCGTCAACACCCTGAAGCTCCCGCGCAAGCAACGGCGGGTGGGCCGCTTTGTGGGCTACCGCACCCGTCCCAAGCGAGCCATCGTGACCTTGGCGGAGGGAGATTCCATCACCCTCTTCCCGGACACCTGAACGCCCCTTTTGAGCTGTTGTTGTCCCGTCCCCCACCCCTACCTGAGCCATGGGCATTCGTACTCTCCGACCCTACACCCCCAGCACCCGTCACATGACGGTCTCTGACTTCGAGGAGCTGTCCCGTGACGAGAACGGCAAGCGGCCCAGACCGGAAAAGTCGCTGCTGCAATTTATTCACCGCAAGAAAGGGCGCAACAACCGTGGCGTCATCACCTGCCGGCACCGCGGTGGTGGCCACAAGCGGCTTTACCGCATCATCGACTTCCGTCGCGACAAGCGGGGGATCCCGGCGACCGTCAAAACTGTGGAGTACGATCCCAACCGTAGCGCCCACATCTGCCTGGTGGAATACGAAGACGGCGAGAAACGCTACATCCTCGCTCCCCGCAACCTACAGGTGGGATCCACCATCATGGCCGGGCCAGAGGCCCCCTTTGAGATCGGCAATGCCATGCCCCTGGAGCGGATCCCCTTGGGAACGGTGGTTCACAATGTGGAGCTGTATCCCGGTCGCGGCGGGCAGATCGTTCGCGCCGCCGGGGCTGGCGCTCAAGTGGTGGCCAGAGAAGGCAAATATGTCTCCCTCAAGCTGCCCTCCGGCGAAGTCCGCATGATCCGCGGCGAGTGCTACGCCACCATCGGCCAACTGGGCAACGTTGACCACAACAACATCAGCCTGGGCAAGGCGGGTCGTAGCCGTTGGTTGGGGCGCCGTCCCAAGGTGCGTGGCTCGGTGATGAACCCTGTGGATCATCCCCATGGCGGCGGGGAAGGGCGAGCCCCCATAGGCCGCAGTACCCCTGTCACCCCTTGGGGCAAGCCCACCCTGGGGTACAAGACCCGCAAACGCAACAAGCCCAGCAGCAAGTTCATCGTGCGCGGTCGTCGTCGCGGGGGCCGTCGAGACAAGGGCGGAAGGGCTGCTCAGTAGCCGCTGGCCATTCGCTCCCCGAAGCTTTTTCGACAGTGAATTGCTTATCAAACGGTTGAGGTTCTTATGGGACGTTCGCTGAAAAAAGGCCCCTTTGTGGATGCCAAGCTGCTTCTCAAGGTGGAGAAGATGAACGAGCGCAACGAGAAGCACATGATCAAGACTTGGTCGCGGGCCAGCACCATCTTGCCGGTCATGATCGGCCACACCATCGCCGTTCACAACGGCAAGCAACATGTGCCCATCTACATCACTGACCAGATGGTGGGTCACAAGCTGGGGGAATTTGTCCCCACCCGTACCTTCCGTGGCCACGCGGGTAGCGACAAAAAAGCCGCCCGCCGTTGAGATAAACAACGAGTAGGACAGTATTGAGCAGGAGGGAGAGCGCCATGGCTGATTCATCCCCTGAGGTTAAAGCGGTAGCCCGCTATATCCGCATGTCCCCCTTTAAAGTGCGGCGGGTGTTGGATCAGATCCGTGGGCGCACCTATGCCGATGCCCTGATTCTTTTGGAGTTCATGCCCTACGCTGCCTGTGAGCCGGTTCGTAAGGTGCTGCGCTCGGCGGTGGCCAACGCAGAGCACAACAACGGCTTGGATCCCCGGGATCTGGTGATCAGCCAGGCCTATGCTGATCAGGGGCCCGTCCTGAAACGGTTTCGCCCCCGCGCCCAAGGGCGGGCCTACCCCATTCGCAAGCGCACCTGTCACATCACCATCGCCGTCCGGCCCATAGAGGAAGCTGAAGCGGCGACGGCCTCTTAACCTCCTGTATTTCTAGCCCTTTACCCTTCAACCGACACCACCATGGGACAGAAGATCCACCCCACCGGTTTCCGCCTCGGCGTGATTAAGGAGCATCGCAGCCGCTGGTTTGCCGATCCAGCCCGCTACCCAGCCTTGTTACAGGAGGACGACCAGATTCGCACCTACCTGACCAAGCAACTGAGCAGTGCTGGTTTGGCCGATATCCAAATCGAGCGCAAAGCGGATCAAATTGACCTGGAGATCCGGGCTGCTCGCCCTGGGGTAGTTGTGGGTCGGGGCGGATCCAGCCTAGAGACTTTGCGCCAAGGTCTACAGAAAGAGCTGTCCGCGCTAGCGGGACAAAGCCCTGGTTCACGAGGTGGTGGCGAGCGAACCATTCGCATCAATGTAGTAGAGGTCACCCGTGCCGATGCCGAGGCGACCTTGTTGGCGGAAAACATTGCCCAACAGTTGGAACGGCGGATTGCCTTTCGCCGCATCGTGCGCCAGGTGATCCAACGGGCCCAGCGGGCAGGCGTACAAGGGATCAAAATCCAAATTGCCGGGCGTCTGAACGGGGCCGAGATTGCCCGCACCGAATGGACGCGGGAGGGGCGGATCCCTTTGCATACTTTGCGGGCCGACATCGACTACGCCGAGCACCTCGCCCACACCACTTTCGGCATCATTGGGGTCAAGGTCTGGGTCTTCAAAGGGGAAGTTCTGCCCGGGCAGGAACGCCACGAACAGAAGTTTCCCCTGCAACAGCCCAAACGTCGGCAGCAGCGGCGGCGGCCCACCTTCGAAGATCGCTCGGCTCAGGAGGCCTGAGGGCCAACACCGGAACGTCCAGGGATCCCTATCGCAGTTGACTTAAGGAACGGCCATGTTAAGCCCCAAACGCACCAAATACCGCAAGCAGCAGCGCGGGCGCATGAAAGGCAAAGCGACCCGTGGCAACCGCATCAACTTTGGGGAATACGGCCTTGTGGCCCTAGAACCCGCCTGGATTACAGCTCGACAGATCGAGGCCAGCCGTCGGGCCATGACCCGCTATGTTCGGCGGGGTGGCCAAATCTGGATTCGCATCTTTCCCGACAAGCCCGTTACTCAGCGAGCTGCTGAAACCCGCATGGGATCCGGCAAAGGCAACCCTGAGTACTGGGTTTGTGTCGTCAAGCCGGGCCGTATCCTCTTCGAAATGGGGGGAGTGGCAGAGCCCATCGCCCGCGAGGCCATGCGCCTTGCCGCCCAGAAGCTGCCCATTAAGGTCAAGTTTGTAACCAAAGCCGACTTTGAAAAGCCAGAGCCCGCCCAGGCAACGGCTTCAGAGGTGGCCACCAGCAGTGTATGAGGAGAGTTCAGCCATGCCCATGCCCAAAATTGCTGATGCCCGTGCCCTATCGGATGAAGAGCTGAGCAACGAAATCTACGCCGTCAAGAAAGAGCTGTTTGAGCTGCGTTTGCAGCAGGCCACGCGGCAGTTGAACCAGCCCCATCTCATCCGGCTGCGCAAACACAAGCTGGCGCAACTACTAACTGTGGAGGGAGAGCGTAAGCGGGGCAAACGCCCAACCAAGGAGGAGTAATGGCTGTTCGGGAGAAGATTGGCATTGTGGTCAGCAACAAGATGCAAAAAACGGTGGTTGTTGCCGTAGAAAATCGGGTCGCTCACCCGAAGTACGGCAAGATCGTCGTCAAGACCAAGAAGTTTAAGGCCCACGACGAGGAAAACCGCTGTCAAGAAGGGGATCTGGTGCGCATCACGGAAACCCGTCCCCTTAGCCGCACCAAGCGTTGGCAAGTTGCCGAAATCCTGAGGGAGGTGAAGAAACTATGATTCAGCAGCAAACTATGCTGACGGTGGCCGACAACACCGGTGCTCGCAAGATGATGTGTATTCGCGTGCTGGGCAGCAGTGGCCGTCGCTACGCCAGCTTGGGCGATGTGATCATTGGTGTCGTCAAGGATGCCCTGCCCAACATGCCCGTCAAAAAATCCGATGTTGTCAAGGCCGTTGTTATCCGCACCGTCGATACGGTACGTCGCCCTGACGGCATGTGCATCCGCTTCGACGACAATGCTGCCGTGATCATCAACAATGATGGCAATCCCCGTGGAACTCGTGTTTTCGGCCCTGTAGCCCGCGAGCTGCGGGAGAAAAACTTCACCAAGATCATCTCCCTGGCCCCGGAGGTACTCTGATGGTTCGCCCCCTCAAACCCAGCCAAATTCAGCGCCTAGTTCGGCGCCCCGGCATTCGCAAGCACCGCAACAGCCTGCGCTACAAAATGTGTATCAAGCAAGGGGATACCGTGCAGGTGATCTCCGGCGATGACAAAGGCAAAATCGGCGAGGTGCTGCGCGTTTTTCCCGAGCGCAACATGGTTTTGGTGGAAGGGGTTAACATTGTTACCTACCACCGTAAACCCCAGCGAGAAGGGGAAAGTGGCCGAATTGAGACCAAGGAAGCTCCCATTCCCGTCTGCAAAGTGATGGCCTATTCCAAGAAGCAGGAGGTGGCCAGCCGTATCGGCTATCAAATCACCGCCGATGGTCGCAAGGTTCGCGTCCTTAAGAAAACGGGTGAGATTCTCGACTAAGCTTTTGATCCCTTTCCACCATTGGTTTGGCTCTGACCCAGCCCAGAGCCACAAGGAGAAGCCACCATGCCCCAGCGTCTGCAAATCCACTACAACACCGTCATCGTCCCCAAGCTGCAAAAGGAGTTGGGCTACACCAACATCCACCAGGTGCCCCGCCTGGAGAAGATCGTGATCAACCGCGGCTTGGGGGAAGCTTCCCAAAATGCCAAGGCTCTGGAATCCTCCATTGCCGAGATCAGCGCCATCACCGGTCAGCGTCCGGTGATCACCCGCGCCAAAAAGGCAATTGCCAGCTTCAAGATTCGCAAGGGCATGCCGGTTGGCCTGATGGTAACCCTACGGCGGGAGCGCATGTATGCGTTTTTGGATCGCCTGATCAACATTGCTCTGCCCCGTATCCGTGACTTCCGCGGCGTCAGCCCCAAAGCCTTTGATGGACGAGGCAACTACACCCTGGGCATCCGCGAACAACTGATTTTTCCCGAAATCAACTATGACTCTGTAGATCAGTTGCGAGGTATGGATATTTCAATTGTGACCACTGCTAAAACCGACGAAGAGGGCCGTGCCCTGCTCAAAGCGTTTGGCATGCCCTTTGCCTCCTAGGTTGCCCACCCTGACTTTTCTTGATCTGCATCGATCTTCCGAGGAGCACTGACCCACCGATGGCCCACACCAACGACACGATCGCCGATATGCTCACCCGCATTCGCAATGCCACCATGGCTCGGCACGAGTCGGTGGCAGTTCCGGCCACCCGCATGACCCGCAGCATCGCTCGCGTTCTTCATGAGGAAGGGTTCGTCAGCGAATGGAAGGAGGAGGGAGAAGGGATCCAAGCCCGGGTGGTGTTGCGATTGAAGTACAAGGGCAAAGGCCGCAACTGCAGGCCCATCATCAATGGCTTAAAGCGGGTGAGCCGACCCGGCCTGCGGGTTTACCGCAACCACAAAGAGCTGCCCCGAGTGCTGGGAGGAATTGGGATCGCCATCATCTCCACCTCCAACGGCATCATGACCGACCGGGAGGCTCGTAAGCAGGGCATTGGTGGTGAAGTCCTCTGTCTTGTCTACTAGACCTTAAGTTTTCTCTGGTCAGGAGTTTTTCCCATGTCCCGTATCGGTAGACGCCCCATCGCCCTTCCTGCCAAGGTGGAGATCCAGATCGACGGCCAACACATTGCAGTGAAAGGCCCGAAAGGTCAACTGTCCCGCAGTTTGCCGCCCTTGATCACAGTCCAGCAAAACGCTCAGATGCTCACGGTCAGCCGTCTCAACGATTCTCGTCCTGCCCGCCAACTGCACGGCCTCTGCCGCACTTTGGTCGCCAACATGGTAGACGGAGTGTCCAAGGGATTTGAGCGGCGGCTGGAATTGGTGGGCGTGGGCTACCGGGCTGCCATCCAAGGCAGCAAGTTGGTTTTGAACGTCGGCTACAGTCACCCTGTGGAGATCCCCTTTCCCCCCGGCATCCAAATTGCCGTTGAGGGAAACAACATCATTGTTGTCTCAGGCACAGATAAAGAACTGGTGGGCAATACTGCCGCCCGCATCCGAGCGGTCCGGCCTCCGGAGCCCTACAAGGGGAAAGGGATCCGTTATCTAGGGGAACAAGTTCGCCGCAAGGCAGGTAAATCGGGGAAAGCGAAGAAGTGAATAGCCTATGAAAACCAGCCGCAAAATCACCACCCAACGTCGTCATCGACGCATTCGCCGCAAGGTCTTTGGCACTGCCGAGCGGCCTCGCCTGGCCGTGTTTCGCTCCCATCGACACATCTACGCCCAGGTGATCGACGATGTAGCCCAGCATACCTTAACCTCCGCCTCCACCTTGGACACGGAGCTGCGCGAAAAATTCAAAGAAACCGGGACGGCTACTCAAGAAGCGGCTGCCTTGGTGGGCCGCTCAGTTGCTGAACGAGCCTTACAGATGGGCATTTCCCGCGTGGTTTTCGATCGGGGGGGCAAGCTTTATCACGGGCGCGTTCAAGCCCTGGCAGAAGCTGCCCGAGAAGCAGGGTTACAGTTCTAGCTACTGAGGACACAGCACATGGCTGAGCAGAGGGAACGTCGCAGAAGCAAGAAAAGCCGCGAAGAGCAACCCACCGAGTGGCAAGAGCGGGTCATCCAGATTCGGCGCGTCACCAAGGTGGTCAAGGGCGGCAAGAAGTTGAGCTTCCGCGCTGTGGTGGTGGTCGGCAACGAGCGCGGCCAAGTCGGGGTTGGCGTAGGCAAAGCCAACGACGTGATTGGAGCAGTACGCAAGGGGGTTGTGGACGGTAAAAAGCACCTCATTGAGGTGCCCCTCACCAAAGGTTTGTCCGTACCCCATCCCATGCAGGGGGCAGGCGGCGGTGCCACTGTCTTGGTCATGCCAGCAGCTCCTGGCACAGGAGTCATTGCAGGGGGGGCAGTCCGCACCGTTCTGGAGCTGGCGGGTGTACGCAACAGCTTGGCCAAGCAACTGGGATCCAGCAACCCCCTCAACAATGCCCGTGCTACCATCGATGCGCTGCGGCGGATGCGTACCTTTAAGCAGGTGGCCCAAGACCGAGACATCGATGTGCGCCGCCTATTGGGCAAGTGATGGACAGGTGATATTGAGCAAGTGAGCTAGAGGTAGACATGCGACTGGAAGACATTCGGCCTCAAGCAGGTTCGACGCGGCGGCGGCGGCGGCTAGGTCGTGGCGTTTCTGCCGGGCAGGGGGCCTCCTGTGGCAAGGGGATGCGGGGGCAAAAGGCCCGCAAGGGGGGTGGTACACGACCCGGCTTTGAAGGGGGGCAGACTCCCCTCTACCGGCGTTTGCCCAAGCTTAAGCATTTCCCCCGCTACACGCGGCGTCTGGAATACACCCTGGTCAACCTGCGCGCCTTGGCGGATCTGCCTGCCGGCAGCGAGGTCAGCCTGGAAAGCCTGATGGAACGAGGGATCGTCACCACCAACGATGGCCCGCTGAAGATCTTGGGAGATGGGGAAGTCAGCGTGCCCCTGACGATCAGGGCGGCGGCTATTACCGCTTCAGCCAAAGCCAAGATCGAGGCAGCCGGAGGTCGGGTGGAAATCTTGGGATCCTAGACCGCCCCTTCCCGTTGCTCTGGCCGGCTTCTGCCGGGTGGCGCTGAGTTGCACTTTTTTGATTTTGCTTTGATTTTGCCGACTGCTCCACCAGCAGCGTAGAGTGGTAGATAGCTAACCTTGCCCTTTGCTCCCGCGAGATTCTCTTCCCTATGGTTGACACACGAGGTTCCGCCCCCTCTGCCCAAGAGACCTTTATGCAGATGGCTATGGCCTCTGGCCTGCGCAGCCGTCTGTTTCTCACCTTGGGCTTGCTGCTGTTGGTCAGACTGGGCATTTACATCCCCATTCCCAGTATCGATCGGGCCCGCTTTGCTGCCGAAGCTGCCAACAGCCCTGTGTTTGGCTTGCTGGATGTCTTCTCCGGCGGGGGGATTTCTGCTTTGGGAATTTTCGCCCTTGGGATCCTGCCCTTCATCAATGCCTCAATTATCATGCAGTTGCTGGTCTCGGCCATTCCAGCCTTGGAGAACCTGCAGAAAAACGAGGGAGAACAGGGGCGGCGGCAGATTTCTCAATACACCCGCTATGTCACCTTGGTTTGGGCCATCATCCAGGGCATTGGCATTTCCTTTTGGGTGCGGGAGTTTGCCAGTACCACCAATGAGTTGGCCTTCATGGCCTCCACCACCTTGGCTCTGGCGGCAGGATCCATGTTTGTGATGTGGCTGGGAGAGATGATCACGGAGAAGGGGGTGGGAAGTGGCCCTTCGCTCTTGATCTTCGTCAACATTGTTGCCACTCTGCCCCGTGCCCTCGGACAGACTATTAGCCTGGCCCGTGCCGATAGCAGCACCATCGGTGGCATCTTGCTGTTGCTGGCAATCTTTTTGGCCACCATTGTCGGCATTGTCTTTGTCCAAGAAGGCAGCCGCAAGATCCCGATCGTCTACGCCAAGCGCCAGGTGGGCAACAAGCTGTTCCACGAGCAGAAAAGCTATCTGCCCCTGAGGCTGAACCAGGGGGGGGTGATGCCGATCATCTTCGCCTACTCGGTGATGTCTCTGCCTTTGGCCTTGGCCCAGTACACCCAAAACCCGACCTTGGTGCAGGTGGCCAACTTCCTATCCCCCACCTCCTGGTTCTACATTCCCTTCTATTTCGTGCTGATCCTCTTTTTCAGCTACTTCTACACCTCTTTGCTCATCAACCCGGTGGATCTGGCTCAAAACTTGAAGAAGATGGGAGCCAGCATTCCAGGGGTACGCCCGGGCAAGGCCACTGCTGAGTATGTCGAAGGGATCCTCAACCGGCTGACGCTGCTGGGGGCTTTGTTCCTGTGCGCGGTGGCCATCATCCCGACGACGGTGGAACGGGCAACCGGCATCACCACTTTCCAAGGTTTGGGGGCGACCTCGCTGCTGATTTTGGTGGGGGTGGCGATTGAGACCTCCAAGCAGATCCAGACTTATGTCATCTCACAACGCTACGAAGGGATGGTCAAACAGTAGTGCCGAGGTTGATCTTTCTGGGGCCGCCGGGGGCGGGCAAAGGTACACAGGCGGAGCGGCTGGCGGCCATTTACCACACGCCCAAAATTTCCACAGGCGATCTGTTGCGGGCCGAGGTGAAAGCCCAAACGCCCCTGGGGTGCCAGGCCAAGGTTTACATGGATGCGGGAGAGCTGGTGCCCGACGAGGTGCTGATCGGAATGGTGAAGGGGCAGTTGCAGCAATCTCCAGAGCAGGGCTGGATCCTAGATGGATTTCCTCGCACCTTAGCCCAGGCAGAGGCCTTGGAAGAGCTGCTGCAAGAGCTGGGCCAAGATTATGACTACGTCCTCAACTTGGAGGTGCCGGATGAGGTGGTGGTGGCCCGGCTGCTGGCCCGGGGCAAGGAACAGGGGCGCAGCGATGATGCGGATCGGTCGGTGATTCTCAAGCGTCTGGAGGTCTATCGGCAGCAGACGGCTCCCCTAATTGATTTTTATGAGGCCAAGGGGCGCTTGCAGCGGGTCAACGGCAACCAGCCGATGGAATCCGTACAGGAACATCTGCAGGCTCTTTTGGAAGGCTTCAGGAGGACGGCGTGATCAGAGCAGGAGCTGGAAATCCCTCCCAGCGGCGGGGCATGCAGCTTATTGAGATCAAATCTCGCCGCGAAGTGGAGAAAATGCGGCGGGCCGGTCGGGTGGTGGCCCAAGTATTGCAGGAGATCGCGGAGCGCCTAGAGCCGGGCTGGACTACGGCAGATATCGATACCTATGCTGAGAGACGGGTGGCCCAACTCAATGCTTTGCCCAGTTTCAAGGGCTACTACGGCTTTCCCGCCTGCGTTTGTGTCAGTGTCAACCATGAGGTGGTGCACGGGATCCCCAGTCCCCGTAAAGTGGTGCAGCCGGGAGATGTGGTCAAAGTGGATTTTGGTGCCATCGTCGAGGGCTGGCATGCGGATTCCTGTATCACCATCGGCCTGGAACCCCTGAGCGACGCAGCCCGGGATCTGATCGATACAGCGGCCAAGGCCCTGCAGACGGGCATCGACCACGTGCGCCACGGCGTTTGGCTTCAGGATGTCTCAGGTGCCATTGAAGATTACATCGAGGGGCGGGGCTACTCGGTGGTGAAGCAGTATGTCGGCCACGGGGTGGGGCGCAACCTGCACGAGGAGCCGCAATTTCCCAACTATCGCACCCGCGATCTGCCCAATCCCAAGCTGCGCTCCGGCATGACGGTGGCCATTGAGCCGATGGTGAATGCGGGGGGAGAGGCAACCCGAGTGTTGCCAGACCAGTGGACGGTGGTCACGGTGGATGGCTCTTGGTCGGCTCAGTTTGAGCACACGGTCTTGGTTACCGAGTCTGGAGCAGAAATTTTGACCGATCGCACGCCTTTTCAGTCCTAAGGGATCCCCTGATGAAGGACTGCAACGGTTAGGATAGAAGAGATGGAGTATATTTTCATTTCTTAACAGCGCGTGTCGTCGCGGCTGTGGATTGTTCTGTTGTTTGTTATGTCGTTTTTGGGAGGGCTCATTGTCTAAGGAAGATGCCATTGAAATGGAGGGGGTTGTTACGGAATCCCTGCCCAACGCCATGTTCCGAGTGGATCTGGACAACGGCTTCAACGTGCTCGCTCATATCTCCGGCAAAATTCGCCGCAACTACATCAAGATCTTGCCCGGCGACCGGGTTAAGGTGGAGCTGAGCCCCTATGACCTCAACAAAGGGCGCATCACCTACCGCCTTAAGAAAAAGTAAGTTCCCCAGCCGGGCTGCTGAGCATGAAGGAGCTGAGCCAAGTTCTCAAGACCAGCCTCTGGGCTACAGTCGGCGGCTTGGGTGCTCTAGCCGTTCTCAACGCTTGGATCTCTTCCCAAACTCAACCTCTGCAGAGCCTGTTGCCGGGAGAGGAAAGGCACCACTTCTGGCGGGGTCATCGCCTGTTTTACAAGGTCATGGGATCCGGCCAGCCGTTGTTGCTGGTGCACGGCATTGGGGCAGGCTCCTCCAGCTATGAGTTTCGTGCCATTATGGCGGAGCTGGGGCAGCACTATCAAGTCTATGCTCTGGATTTGTTGGGGTGGGGCAACTCAGAACGTCCAGATTTGAAGTACACCGGCAGCCTCTATGCCGAGATGATCGGGGATTTTGTCCAGCAGGTGATCGGGCGACCGTGTCACGTCATTGCCAATTCCCTCTCGGCAGGGTTTGCGCTGCGCTCGGCCCGTCTACAACCCCACCATTGGCAGAAGCTGCTGCTCATCGCCCCTCTGGGAGACAACAGCCTCATCCCCGATGCCCTCGGGATCCCTTTGGCTCAGATTGCCTATGGATTTCTCAGCCTGCCCGTTTTGGGGTTGGCTTTCTACAACGGCATCACCGCCCCCTGGAGTGTACGCTTGTTTACAGAGCAGAGCTTGTTCTGATACATTTACGCTGAACACTGCTGAACATCACTGTTCAACTATGCAGCGATAGCATTCTGTTTGT
>NZ_JANSIK010000040.1:0-21102 GCF_047462035.1 Synechococcus sp. R5-15
ACAAACAGAATGCTATCGCTGCATAGTTGAACAGTGATGTTCAGCAGTGTTCAGCGTAAATGTATCAGGACTTAAAACCGGCTTAAAACCGTCGTGAAGCCGCTTGCCAACTCCAAACTGCTGTCTCCTTTTATGGAAGAAGGGGACTTTTGCTGTGGGAAAAGAGCTGGAAGTGAGCGCAACATAGCAATGGGGAGCTGGAACAGGCTCCGCTCGCAGCTCTGGAAACCCGCAGTTTATGGCTCGACTGGAAGATCTCACCCCTGGCGCCAAGGTCAAAGGGATCCTGCCCAATCAAACCGTTGCCATCGTGAGTGTGAGGTGGTACGGCAGCAGCACCATCGAGGCCATCTACAAAGACACTCAGGGGCGTCTCCATTCAGAGCTTCTGTTTCGGGATAAAGAGCCAACCCTAGAGGTGGTAGCCGAGGGATCCCTTGGCAACTTCGAGGGAGACGGCGCCTTATTTCGCCTAGCTTCAGAGGCCTATCGGATTCGGCTGGCGCACCTGTTTGATCCCTTGCTGGCCGTTCACACCTCTCTGGTAGAACCCCTGCCCCACCAGATCAGCGCCGTCTATGGGGAAATGCTCACGCGGCAGCCGCTGCGGTTTTTGCTGGCCGATGACCCAGGTGCCGGCAAAACCATCATGGCAGGGCTTTTGGTTAGAGAGCTATTGATTCGAGGTGACTTGCACCGCTGTCTCATCGTTTGCCCGGGGAGTCTAACGCTGCAGTGGCAAGATGAGATGGTGCAAAAGTTTCATTTGCCCTTTGAGATCTTGACCAACGATCGCATTCAAGCCGCCCGAACTGGCAACCCTTTCCTGGAGATACCTCTTCTCATTGCCCGCCTCGATAAGCTCAGCCGAGATGAGGCCCTGCAGGAGAAACTGAGGCAAACTGATTGGGATCTGGTTATTGTTGATGAGGCCCACAAACTCTCCGCATCCTTCTTTGGGGGAGAAATCAAAGAAACCAAGCGTTACAAGCTGGGCAAGTTGCTCTCGCAGCTAACACGCCACTTTTTACTGATGACAGCCACTCCCCACAACGGTAGAGAAGAAGACTTTCAGCTTTTTTTGGCTTTGCTGGATGGGGATCGCTTTGAGGGGAGATTCCGAGATGGAGTTCATACCTGTGATGCCTCGGATTTGATGCGGCGGCTGGTGAAAGAAGACCTGCTCAAGTTCGATGGCAAGCCTCTCTTTCCCGAACGGCGAGCTTACACCGTCCAGTACGTCTTGTCTGACCTGGAAGCCAGGCTCTATAAGGAAGTGACCGATTACGTGCGCGAAGAGTTTAACCGCGCGGAAGCTTTAGAGCAAGGTAGCCGCAAAAGGACGGTCGGTTTTGCTTTAACCATCCTGCAACGTCGGCTAGCCTCTTCTCCAGAAGCGATCTACCAATCCTTGCTGCGAAGACGAGAGAGACTGCAGCGGAAGCTAAAGGAAGAACAATTGCGCAGCCGGGGAGACAACCTTGCTTTTACCACTTCCCTGCTAGACGAAGAAGGCTGGGATGAGGATTTTGAAGACTGCCCTGCTGAAGAGCGGGAACCGCGAGAAGAAGAGCTGGTAGATCAGGCAACTGCCGCCCGCACAATTGTCGAGCTGCAGGCAGAAATTCAGCGGCTGCAGGAGCTGGAAAAATTAGCCTTGCAAGTGAGACGTAGCGGCAAAGACCGCAAGTGGGAGGAGCTATCGAAACTCTTGCAAAATCAGGGGGAGATGTTTGATGCCGGCGGACATCGGCGCAAGTTGGTTATCTTCACCGAACATCGAGATACCCTCAACTATCTGGCTGACCGAGTGGGGAACTTGCTGGGCCAACCGGAAGCGGTGATCACCATTCACGGCAGCATGGGTCGAGAAGAGCGCAAAAAAGCCGAGGAAGCCTTTAAACAGGATCCCGCCGTTCAAGTACTCATTGCTACCGATGCTGCGGGAGAAGGGATCAACCTTCAACGGGCCCACCTGATGGTGAACTACGACCTGCCTTGGAACCCCAACCGCCTGGAGCAGCGCTTTGGGAGAATTCACCGCATTGGTCAAACCGAGGTCTGCCACCTGTGGAACCTAGTGGCCGAGGAAACGCGGGAAGGAGATGTCTACTTGGCTTTGCTGAAAAAAATAGAAATCGAGCAAAGGGCCTTGGGGGGCAAGGTCTTCGATGTCCTGGGCAAAGCGATTGCCGGTCAAGAACTGCGAGAGCTGCTGATCGAGGCCATTCGCTACGGGGATCGTCCAGAGGTCAAGGCCCGACTCAATCAAGTGATTGCAGATCGCCTAGACCACGAGCGGCTCAGGGAACTCCTGGCAGAACGCGCCCTGGCCCACGACTCGATGGATACGACCAAAGTGCAGCAAATCCGGGCGGAAATGGAGCGAGCCGAGGCCCGCAAGCTCCAGCCTCATTTCATTGCCTCCTTCTTCCTAGAAGCTTTTCAACGCTTGGGTGGCACCATTCGAGAGCGGGAACCCAAACGCTATGAAATTACCCATGTGCCGGCAGCAATTCGCAATCGCGACCGCCAGATTGGGTTGGGCGCACCCATCTTAAAAAAATACGAGCGGATTACCTTTAACAAAAACCTCATCAGCGTCCCCAACAAGCCCCCGGCAGAGTTCATCTGCCCAGGCCATCCCCTGCTGGATGCCACTCTGGACTTGGTTTTGGAGCAACACCGAGATTTGCTCAGACAGGGATCCATCCTCGTCGATGAAAACGATCCCGGCGAAACACCACGGATACTGGTGTACCTAGAGCATGCCCTTCAGGATGGGCGCCTAGACCGAAATGGCCAGCGACGGGTTATCTCCCGACGGATGCAATATGTGGAGATCTTTCTCCCCGCTCCCCAAGGGCTAGGAGGAGGAGAGAGCGTCAGGGTAAGAAGCGCCGGCTATGCTCCCTACTTGGACTACCGGCCCCTAACTCCCGCAGAGCGCGACCTTGTGAAAGCGAAAGCTGGATCCCACATCCCCCAGCTCTCGGCTTCAGAGGTAGAAAGCCAAGCCATCGCTTACGCCATTGAGCGTTTAGTTCCCCAGCATTTCCAGGAAATCAAAGCTCAGCGGGAAGAATTGATCAACAAGACGGAGCTGGCTGTTAAAGATCGCCTCACCCGAGAAATTAACTACTGGGATCATCAAGCTGCACAGTTGCGGCTGCAAGAGCAAGCCGGCAGGCCCAACGCCAAGCTCAACTCTGCCAAGGCTCAGCAGCGGGCGGATGAGTTGGCGGATCGCCTTCAGAAGCGCCTATCGGAGTTGGAGCAGGAGCGCCAGCTATCCTCCTTGCCGCCGGTGGTAACCGGGAAAGCCTTGGTGATCCCCATCGGACTGCTGCAGCGGCTACAGGGCAAGCGAGGGTCAACCCCTACCACCTTTGCCCGCGAAACCCGGCGAGTAGAACAAGCAGCAATGGCTGCCGTTATGGCCATAGAGCGGGCGTTGGGCTACGAACCTCGTGATGTCAGCGCTGAAAACCTGGGCTATGATATCGAATCCGCTGGAAGGGAAGGCCTTCGCTTCATTGAAGTCAAAGGCAGAGTTGAGGGAGCAAAGACGGTAACCGTTACCAAAAATGAAATCTTGACAGCTCTCAACAAACCCGACCATTTCATCCTGGCTTTGGTAGAAGTGCCAGCCGATCCCGCCTTTCCAGAAGGGGATGCCTTCAGGGTAAAGACCCCTGCAGGCACCTACACCGTGCCGGGCGAAGGCTGCCAGGTGCGGTATGTGCGGCGGCCTTTTCAACGGGAGCCGGATTTTGGGGCCAGTAGCGTCAACTATGATTGGAAAGAATTGTGGAATCGAGGAAGGGATCCCAAATAGATACTAACTTTCATTGGTAGGATGAATTCATGCTACTGGAATTGCGGCAAATCCATGTTCCAGCAGGTCAGCGAGTTGTCTTGCAGGGCATCTCTTGGCAAGAGTTTGAAACCATACTGAGCGAATTGGGAAACCAGCGGGGGTCTCGGTTGGCTTACGATCATGGCTTGCTGGAGATCATGATGCCGCTTCCAGAGCATGAGGATGATAAAGAGATCATTGGTGATTTAATTAAAGCGCTGTTGGAAGAGCTGGATATTGAGTTCCGCAGTTTAGGTTCGGTGACCTTAAGAAAGCCTACAACTTATGGCCTGGAGCCTAACCAGTGCTTTTATATTCAGAATGAGCTAGCAATTCGCGGCAAGAAACGAATAGATCTCATGATCGATCCACTACCCGATCTTGCAATTGAAGTTGATATCACATCCCGAACCCATCTTGATCTTTACGCAGCACTTCAGGTACCGGAGCTATGGCGATTTGATCAAGGCATTCTTCAAGTTAATGTACTCCGATTTGGCAATTACCAAGAAGTTGATGAAAGCCCAACTTTCCCAGGCTTAAACCTAAAGCAAGTTATCCCTCATTACCTACAGGAGAGCAAAGTCTTAGGTAGAAACAAAGCAATTCAAGCATTCCGCCGATGGGTACAAGGACAAATCCAGTCGTCGTCCAGAAAAAGTAGCAACTCAATCGGCACCCAACATGGCTTGTCCCAAATCAAGATGCCTTAGTTGTTCTTGAACAGGCTGGAGCCATCTTTTCGTTGAGCCCGCCTTCCCCTCAGACTAAACTCTAAACTGCAGCCTGTTTAACCCGACCGATCCTTATCTAATGAGCCGCCGCAAGAAGCTGATTGAAGTTGCCCTGCCCCTCGAAGCCATCAATCTGGAATCGGCTCGCGAGAAATCCATCCGCCATGGCCACCCCAGCACCCTGCATCTCTGGTGGGCGCGGCGACCCCTAGCAGCCTGTCGGGCAGTGCTCTGGGCTTCCCTGGTCGATGACCCTTCCAGTTGGCCGGACAAGTTCCCCACCGAGGCCGACCAAGAGCGAGAGCGGCAGCGGCTGTTCAACATCCTGGGCCGCATCGAGATCGAACAGGGGAAGCGGGTCGTGCGGGGTCTGGTGTCCTGGGATGACGTGAACAATCCAAACTCCGGCGTGCTGGAGGCAGCGCAGCGAGAAATTGCCCGATGTCTAGCCTGGGATCGAGGAGAAGAGCCCCCTACGGATCCGGCAGCCGTTAGAGCATACATCGCCAAGTACGCGCCGCCCGTTTACGATCCCTTTGCCGGTGGCGGATCCATCCCGTTGGAAGCGCAGCGCTTGGGGTTAGAGGCCCATGCCAGCGATCTCAACCCGGTGGCGGTGCTGATCAACAAGGCATTGATCGAGATTCCACCGAAGTTTAAGGACAAAGCCCCCATCAACCCTGAAGATCGGGCTAAGAAGCATATCTCAGCCTGGCGGGGTGCCCAAGGATTGGCAGCAGATGTCCGGTATTACGGGGCTTGGATGCGGAAACAAGCCTTTGAACGCATTGGACATCTCTATCCTTCCTATTCAAACCCCAAAGGCACAGAGGAGTTGACGGTGATTGCCTGGTTGTGGGCGCGGACGGTGACCTGTCCAAATCCAGCCTGCCGCTGTCAGATGCCCTTGGTGCGATCGTTTCAGCTTTCGACGAAGAAGGGGAAAGAGGCTTGGGTAGAGCCAGTGGTGGTGAATGGGGGAGAGAGCGCTTCTGCTCCCTCAATCCGGTTTGTGGTCAGGTCAGGTAAGGGCAAAGCGCCGGAGGGAACCGTAGGCCGCAAAGGAGCACGCTGCATTGCCTGCGGAACACCTGTGCCGCTGGAGTACATCCGCAAAGAGGGTCAGGCCGGACGCATGGGATCCCAGATGATGGCCATAGTGGCAGAGGGACAAAATGGCAGGGTGTATCTATCACCTCAACAAGAACACGTTGAAATTGCTGAATCAGCACAACCCACTTGGAAACCAGATGCCAATTTACCCCATAATCCAAGGGATTTTAAGACTCCCAACTATGGGATGAGGAAAATCTCAGATCTCTTCACCCCCCGGCAACTGGTGGCCCTGACGACCTTCAGTGATTTGGTGGCGGAAGCACGGGAAAAGGCCATTGCCGATGCCAAGGTGCTACGCACCGCTGACGCGACCGCCGCCGGACTCCCCGATGACAACGTGCCCTTGGCCGAGGGTGGAACAGGAGCTAGAGCCTATGGAGAGGCGATTAGCGTTTATTTGGCGTTTGCTGTCGATCGATTAGCAGATAGATGCTCAGCAATTTGTAGCTGGGATGTTGGATATGCAAAAGTTCGGAATATATTTGGAAGACAAGCTATTCCAATGGTTTGGGACTATGCAGAATGCTGCCCCTTCAGTGAATCAACTGGAAATTGGATAGCTTGTGTAGATTGGGTTTGGAAAGTAGTGGAAAAATCCTCTAACTTCACGAATGCTCAAGTCACCCAACACGACACAACAGTCCCTCACCTTCAGGACACCATCCCCAAAATTATCTCCACTGATCCTCCCTACTATGACAACATTAGCTATGCCGATTTATCAGACTTCTTCTATGTTTGGCTGCGCCGTTGTCTCAACTCTGTATACCCCGATCTTTTTAGCACTCTTTTGGCTCCCAAGGATCAAGAGTTGGTAGCTACTCCCTACCGTTTTAGTGGAGACAAGCAAAAGGCTAAAGAGTTCTTCGAGGCAGGATTAAGTAAGGCTTTTAACCGAATTCGCGGCATTTCTCATGCCGATTACCCGCTCACGGTTTACTACGCCTTTAAGCAAACGGAAGAAGACACCTCTCCCCAAGGACAAGGGGAAGATGAAGAGGATGATGACACGGACAAGCCTATCCCCCTCTCCCGTACTGGTAGGGGAGCCAGGGGTGAGAGCCCAGAGCGCATGAGTGGCCGAGTCTCTACGGGTTGGGAAACCATGCTCGAAGGCTTGATCAGGGCTGGGTTCACCATTGACGGCACTTGGCCTCTGCGAACCGAACTCGCTAACCGCATGATTGCATCTGGCACTAACGCCCTCGCTTCCTCCATCGTTCTAGTCTGCCGTCCTCGTCCTGCCGATGCGCCCAAGGCTACCCGTCGCCAATTCCTTGCCGAGCTGAAGCGCGAGCTGCCTGAGGCTCTCAAGCTTCTGCAGCAGGGCAGCATTGCTCCTGTGGACTTGGCCCAAGCCAGCATCGGCCCCGGCATGGCCATCTATTCCCGCTACGCTGCGGTTTTGGAAAGCGATGGCTCGCCCCTGACCGTCCGCACTGCCCTGCAGCTGATCAACCAGTACCTAGATGAATATCTCAGCGAACAGGAAGGGGAACTCGATGAGGGCAGCCGCTGGGCCACCACTTGGTTTGCCCAATATCAATTTGAGCCAGGCCCCTACGGGGAAGCAGAAGTCCTCAGCAAGGCCAGAAACGTCAGCATTGAGTCCCTTGAGGAACTTGGGATCCTAGAAGCCAAGGCCGGCAAGGTGCGGTTGTTGAGAAGAGAGGAAATAGCCCAGAGAAAAGAAAAGGGAGCAGATTCCCTCTCCTTGCTCCTTGCTTCCTCCGCCTGGCTCATCACCCAGACCCTCATCCACACCCTCGATCAGAAAGGGGAAATGGGAGCCGCCGCTCTCCTGGCTAGCTTGGCAGATGGAGGTGCAGTGGCCCGCGACCTTGCCTATCGGCTCTATACCCTCTGCGACAAAAAAGGCTGGGCTCAAGAGGCGCTGGTCTATAACACCCTCGTCATTGCCTGGCCGGAAATTAACCGGCTAGCATCCGAAATGAAGAAAAAGCAGCATGATCCTTTCCAGCCCAGCTTGCTTTAGCCCCCTACCTCTGGGGGAAGCAAAGCCTAAAAGACCTCAGAGATTTCTATCCTTACACCCAACCAGACGATGGTCACCCTCCAGCTTCGACAACTCACCATCCCACCCGGCCAGCGCCTGCTGATTCACAATCTGAATTGGTTAGACTTTGAAGCCATCCTAGATGAGCTGGGCGAAAAGCGAGCCAGCCGCATTGCCTACAGCGATGGGATATTGGAAATCAGAATGCCCTCACCCAAGCATGAGCGAGAAAAATCCATCATTGGAGACATTGTCAAAATCTTGCTAGAGGAACTGGAAGTTGACTGCGAATGTTTTGGGTCAGCTACCTTCAAACAGCAAGCAATGAACTACGGGATCGAACCTGATGAATGCTTCTATATCCAAAATCACCAGGCCGTGATTGGCAAAGATCGGCTGGATCTATCTGTTGACCCGCCTCCGGATCTGGCCATCGAAGTGGATGTTACTTCCAAAACCCAGATTGAGGCTTACACCCGCCTAGGAGTGCCCGAACTTTGGGTTTATCAAGGCAACCAGCTAACCATCTACATCCTGCAATCCGGCCAATATCAGGCTTCTGCCACTAGCCCAACCTTTCCTCAGCTACCGATTTTAGAGTGGGTGCCAGAAGTCTTGGCCCAAAGTCGAGATCTGGGTAGAAGTCCAGCCCTTCGTGCCCTTCGCCAAAAAATACGCTCCATCTTAGGGAATTAATACGAGCCATAGGCCACGTACTCTGAGAGTTTTGCCCAAAGAAGATGATGCTTGCCCTCAACCTGCAACCGGCTTTGAATTTAACCGATGAAGTTTTCGAACAGCTTTGCCGGCAAAATCCTGAGCTGCGCCTGGAACGCACTGCCCAAGGAGAACTGATTGCCATGGCCCCTGCAGGCAGCGAAACTGGATTCCGCAATGCCGACCTGCTGGGCCAACTGTGGCAGTGGAATCGAGGCAAGAACTTAGGTTTTGTCTTTGACTCTTCCGCGGGCTTTGCCCTGCCCAATGGGGCCATCCGCTCTCCCGATGCCGCTTGGATTGCCAAAGAGCGCTGGCAGCAGCTTACCCCGGAGCAGCGTCGTCGCTTTGCTCCTCTTTGCCCTGACTTTGTGCTGGAACTAAAGTCTCCTACTGACGAGCTGGCTATCCTTCAGGCCAAGCTGCAGGAGTACCTGGACAACGGATCCCAACTGGGCTGGTTAATTGACCCAGAAAAGGGCCAAGTTTACGTCTATCGCCCAGGTCAGCTGGTGCAAGTTTTGGAGCGGCCTACTAGCTTGTCTGGGGATCCGGTTCTCCCTGGCTTTGTTGTGGATCTCACTTTAATCTGGAAATAATCGACCCACCCCCTAACTTCAATTTCATTCAATCACTTATGGCTATCAGCAACCACGAACGAGTTGGACGCGCCCTCAACCTTCTGCGGCAGGGGCTTTATCCTTTTGTCGTGCGGGAGATGCAAGCCTTCCATGGAGAGAAGTGGCTGACAGTTGTCGCCGACAACCTGCCCGAGAGCTCTCCCAAATTCAAAAGTCCTGAGCAGATCCTGGAGGAAGATGTTTTGGCGCTGCTGACTCTCATGTGGGAGCAGTGGAACACCGTCTTCAGGCAAACTCTGGGACAAGCGGAGCGCACCCTAGTCAGCGAGCTGCGCAATACCCGCAACACCTGGGCCCACACCTGCACTTTTGGTTTTGACGATGCCTATCGCGCCCTCGATAGCGTTGCCCGACTGCTGAGCGCCATTGCTGCCCCCCAAGCTGCCGAAGTTGAAAAACAAAAACAAGAGCTACTGCGACTGCGCTTCGAAGAACAGGCCAAGCGGGAAAGCCGTCGCGCTATGGGATCCCCTACAGAAGGTCAGCCCCAGGCTGGCCTCAAGCCCTGGCGCGAGGTTGCCACTCCCCACCCCGATGTGGCTTCAGGTCGCTTCCAACAAGCCGAATTTGCCGCCGATCTTTGGGAAGTCTACCTGGGCGAAGGTTCGGATGAGTACCGGGATCCCGTCGAGTTCTACCGCCGCACCTACCTTACCGAGGGATTGCAACAACTGCTCACCAATGCCCTGAAGCGCCTCAGCGGCCAAGGGGGGGATCCCGTGATAGAGTTGCAGACCAACTTTGGCGGCGGCAAAACCCACGCCATGCTTGCCCTCTACCACCTCTTTGGAAGAGGGGCTAGGGGTGAGGGCCCCCTACCCGGCACAGAGTCTCTTCTCCAAGCCGTCGGCCTGCAGAGACCACCTCAAAACGTCAGGATAGCCGTCCTGGTGGGGAACAAGCTCCAGCCCAGCGGCATTCCCTCCTACAAGCCTGAGCACGCCCAGCAAAACCGCCCCCTGATCCGCACCCTTTGGGGGGAGTTGGCCTGGCAACTGGGAGGTGCCGAAGGCTATGCGCGGGTGCAGCAGGCCGACGCAACTTCCACCAACCCCGGCGATGCGCTTAAAGTCTTGTTCAACCGCTATGCCCCTTGCCTGATCCTAATCGATGAGTGGGTGGCCTATGCTCGCCAACTCCACGACAGCCCTGACCTAGCCGGCGGCAGTTTCGACACCCAGTTTACCTTTGCCCAAACCCTGAGCGAATCGGCCAAGAACGCAAAAGATACACTGCTGGTGGTGAGCCTTCCTTCTTCGGATATCGAAATTGGCGGGGAGCGGGGCAAAGAAGCTCTGGTTCGCCTGAGAAATGCCATTGGCCGGGTGGAATCCCCTTGGCGGCCCGCGAGCGCTGAAGAAAGCTTTGAAATTGTCCGCCGCCGCCTGTTTCAGCCCCTCACCAATCCCGAGCTATTTGTGCAGCGGGATGCCGTGGTGAAAGCGTTCATGGATCTCTATCGCAGCCAAAGCCAGGAATTTCCCAGCGAGTGCAAAGAAAGTGACTACGAACGCCGCCTCAAGGCTGCTTATCCCATTCACCCAGAGCTGTTTGACCGCCTTTACTCCGACTGGTCTACTCTCGACAAGTTTCAACGCACCCGCGGTGTGCTACGGCTGATGGCCAGGGTCATCCACACCCTCTGGGAGCGAAATGACCGCAGCCTGATGATCCTGCCCGCCCACATCCCCATGGACGATCAACAGGTACAAGCAGAGCTGACCCGCTACCTAGACGACAACTGGCTGCCGGTAATCGACAAAGACGTGGATGGCCCCACTTCCCTGCCCCTGACTCTCGACCGAGATCACCCCAACCTGGGCCGGTATTCCGCCTGTCGCCGGGTTGCCCGCACCATCTACATGGGATCCGCCCCCACCCTGCGGGCCGCCAACCGCGGCATTGAGGAGCGCCGCATCAAGCTGGGCTGCGTGCAACCGGGAGAACACCCCATCACCTTCGGCGATGCCCTGCGGCGGCTATCCGACCAGGCAACTTACCTATACGGAGATGGCAGTCGCTACTGGATTTCCACCCAGCCCAACGTCAACCGCACTGCTCAGGAGCGAGCCGAGCAACTGTTGAGGGACGAGCCCCACACCCTCTGCCAAGAGATCATCCGGCGCCTCAAAGCCGACAGAAATCGCGGTGAGTTCAGCGCCGTTCACGTTGCCCCCGACTCCACTGCCGATATTCCCGACGATCCCACTTTAGGCGTGCGGCTGGTGATCCTGCATCCTCAGTATTCCCATAGCCGGGGTAGCCAGGATAGCCCTGGGCGAGTCTGGGCTGAGCAGGCCCTCCAGCGTCGCGGCAGCGGCCCCCGCTACTACAGGAACATGCTGCTGTTTTTGGCGCCCGACAAAACCCGCCTGGAAAGCCTAGAACGCAATACCGCCCAATACCTAGCTTGGAAAGGGATCCTGGAAGACAAAGATCTCCTCAACCTAGATGCCTTCCAAACCGCCCAAGCCAATACCAAGCTGCACCAATCCGAGGCTGCTGTTGAGGCTGCTCTGCGGGAAACCTATCAATGGCTGCTGATCCCAGCCCAGCCTGATCCCCAAGGCAGTCTAGAGTGGAAAGAATGCCGACTGCAGGGGCAAGATTCCCCCATTTTGCAAGCCAGCCGCAAAGCTGTCCACGAGGGGGATCTGGTTACCGCTTACTCTGCCATCACCCTCCGCCTGGATACGCTGGATAGATTCCTCTGGCGCGAGGCTGATCACATCGATCTCAAACGACTGTGGGAATGCCTGGCCCAGTACCTCTACCTACCCCGCTTGAAAGACCCATCCGTTCTTCTAAGAGCTGTAGAAGACGGGGTAGCCTCAACTGCTTGGGAGGATAGCTTTGCCTACGCAGAGGCCTTCGATGAGTCCAAAGGCAAATACCTCGGCTTGCAAGTGGCAGCCATAGTCAAGCCCAGCATCGGTTCCAACAGCCTGCTGGTCAAGCCAGAGGTTGCCCGCCGTCAATTGGAAGCCCTTCAAGTTCCTTCCCCAAAGGCGCCCTGCATCTTCCCAGACAGCACTCCGCCTCTTCCTGGCCCCGGCGAGGAGGATTCCCCAGTTACGAATCAAGGAAATCAAGTTTCCCAGCCGGCGTTGCCGAGGCGATTTTACGGCAGGGTGGAAATGGATCCCCTGCGGGTCAACAGAGATGTTGCAACCCTTGCCGACGAGGTCATCCGGCACCTGACCAATCTGCCAGGAGCCACTGTCAAAATTACCCTGGAAATCGACGCGGAAATACCGGAAGGCTTACCGGAGAGCGTGAGGCGCACGGTAGCGGAAAACTGCCGAACCTTAAAGTTCTGCACCCTGGAGTTCGAGGACAATCCGCATAGTCATTTTTAAGCGGGAATGAAACTTTTTCCTTAGCATTGTGCACTAGCTCCTCTCTCCCTTTGCCTGGAGGTGGTGGTTGTGGCAGCGGCGCGGAACGCTGGGGCGGCACCGTGGAGCAATTGGGAAGTGTCTTAATCTAACTTGAAACGACTGTGACCCCGCTCTACTTCTCGGAGCTGAGCGCTGTCCCCACCTTCTCCATCAAGTCGTCCAGCTCGCTGTAGTCCGGCAAAGTGGTGTCGATGGCCTGCCCCTGACGCAACACCACCCGGTCATGTTGGGGTCGCGAGAGCAGCTCGTCAAAGCCACGTCCCTTGAACAGCACCAGATCTGCCGGCAAGCCCACCCCAATTTGCCCTCGCTCGGTCAAGCCCATGATGCGGGCAGGGGTGGTGGTAATCGCCTGTGGCCAATCCCCATAGGGGGTATCCAGGTGCAAAATGCGGGTGGCCTCCCGGAACACCTCCAGGCCGTCGTGATCCCCAAAGCCGTAGAAGGGATCCCGGCAATTATCGCTGGCTATCATCACCGGCACGCCCAAAGCCTTCAGCTCATGCAGCAGCGTCACCCCTCGCCAGCGGGGGGTATGGCCGGGGTTACGGGCTTGCAAATATAGGTTACACATGGGCAGGCTGACCACGGCAATTCCCGCCTCTCTGACCAAGGCCATAGTCTTGTGGGCCACCTCCGGCGGTTGCACGGCCAGGCTACAGCAATGGCCACACACCACCTGATGGGGAAAATCGTTGCGCAAGGCCGCCGCTGCTACGTGTCTCAATGTGAGGGATCCCGGATCATCCGTCTCATCCGTATGAAAGTCCAGAGCCAAGCCCCGCTCCTTGGCCAGGGCAAACACCCGATCCAATTGCCGATCCAGTTCCGGCCCCATCGCCGCCACCCCACCCAGGATCCCGCCCACTTCCGCCACCTTGTCCGCCAGCTTTTCCCCTGCAGGGGTGAGAAAGGTATCCAAGCTCAGAAGCGTGACCGCCTGGAGTTCCAGCTTGCCCGCCCACTCTCGGCGCAACTGGACAAACACCTCCCAGTTGGCCCCCATAACCTGAGGATTCTCACAGGCCAGATGGGTGCGCACCGCCTGGGATCCATGGGCATAGCTGCAGCGCAAACCAAAGCTGAAGCGACGGTAGAGATCCTCCCGAAACCGCTCCGGATCCCCGTCATAGGCTTGCTTCATCTTCACCCAATCTTCCTGGCCGGCCTGCCTCGCCCCGGCAAAGGTGCCATCGGGATTGGGGGTGCGCGGCCACACATGCCCCTTATCCAGGTGGGTATGGATATCCACAAAACACGGCCACACTTGGCCCCGCCTTAGATCCACGCTGGGGATCCCCTGGGGCGGGATCCCTGTTGCCAGCCGGATTTGGCGGATCTGCCCCCCTTCAATTTCCAGATCCAGCAACACCAGGTTATCGCGGTTGGGAACAGCTCCTGGCACCGCCTCCTTCAGTACCGACAGGGGAACCTGAGCATTCAGCAGCCAGTAGTGGGCAACGCCGGGGATCTGCATGGCGGGCAACGAAAAAAGCAGCTCTCCATCGTAAAGGGATCCCGACCTATCCAGATGAATCCAGTGCTACAGCGGCTAGGCAAACTGGCCCACCACCTGCATGGCAAAACTGAGCAAAATGAAGGCCAGCCAGGGGGAAAAGTCCAAGCCGCCAATAGGGGGAATGATGCCGCGGAACAGGTTGAGATAGGGATCGGTGAGTTGGCTGAGCACCGACAGGATGGGGTTAGACCAGTTCAGTTGCGGGAACCAGCTCAGCAAAATCCGCACGATCAGCAGAGCATTGTAAATGACAATGAACTGGTAAAGGGAGCGGAACAGCAAAGACGCGGCAGTGCCGTAGACCAACCCCAGGGAGAGGCCGTCCACCCAAGCGAGAGGAGACAACAAGTGACTGAGCATCATGGTTGGGAAAAGTAGGGAAACGACTCGATCAACTCAACATCCATTAAGCTGAAGCACCTTCGCCAGAGGCAGACCTGGCCCAGGATCGCAACTCAGCCGAGAGAGGATGGCAGAACCTAGAGAGGAAAGCCGCTGCCGCCTCTAGTTTGGCATGGACAGGGATCCCCTGCTCAAGGCTTTTCCTCAACAGCCCTGGAAGAGGTTTCCTTGACGAGCAATTGCGTGCGCATGGCCTGAATCGCCTCGTTTAACTCGGCAATCTTGGCCTCTAGAGTGCGGCGGGCTTGAGCAATGCGTTCTGCCTCATTTTCCCACTTCCTCCAGTCGCTGGACATGGCCGACTCACCCGAAGCACTGAGGCGCGGTTGTTCAGGGGTTGCGGAGGTGCCGTTGAGGCGATCTGGATCCCGGCGTTGGCCTTCGGCGGATCCCTTTCTGAGTCGAGGGGCAAGCACAAACCCAATGACCCCGCCGATGATCCCTCCCAACACGGCGCCGGTCACTACACCCGCAATGAAGTCACCTTTCTGATCTGCCACGCTTTTGTCCAGCTCAATAACAATAAACTTGAGTCATCTTCTTCCGTTCTACCTTTCCTGTCCCACTCCTGCCAGCAAATCCGACCAGGGTTGAGGTGGCCGCCAGCGGCTGAGATGTTCCAGATGGGCTTGCACCTGCTCCCTCAACTCGGCAAGCGTGTGTTGCAGATCGCCGGTCGAGGGTAGGGATCTCAGCGTTGCCTGCCAGAGGTAAGCTGGGGAAAGTTCAGGGCTGAGCAACTGCCACAAACGCTGCAGCTCCTCAAAGTGAAGGCGATCATCTTCTGTGAGGGAAAGCACCAACTGGCGGCGCAGATCGCGGGCCTCTTCCGACATCAGGTAGCGCAAGCCCATTTGGGCGGTGGGTAACCAATCCAATCCCCCATCGCTGCGGGCAATTTGAATCAGGTTCTCCAGGCGGTTCCAGCGGAACTTACCATCCTTGATCAACACTTGCAGCAGCCGTTGGCGAATACGCGGCGATTCATCCGTCAGCAGGCGCTTGGCCACATAGGGATAGGCCACACCGACGATGCGGAACTGGGGATAGAGGCTGAGGGCTACTCCCTCTTGGGTCACCAAAGAGCGGATCACCAGAGCAAAGTGGGAGGGCACCTGAAAGGGGTAGCGGTACATCAAGTCGGAGAACTGATCTGTGGCCGTTTTGAAGTTAAAGTTGACCACCTCTTGGGTCAGCACGTCTGCCAGCACCTTTTCCAAGGCGGGGATCAGCTCTTGGCGGCCGACATCCGACTGCAAAAAGCCCAGATGAATAAAGTCATCGATCAGGGCGTTGTAGTCGCGATCCACCAGGTGAACCAGAGCATCCACCAAGTACTCCTTCATTTCCTCGGTAAGCTGATCCATCATGCCGAAATCGATGTAGGCCAAGCGACCATCGGCCAGGGCGAACAGGTTGCCCGGATGGGGATCCGCGTGGAAAAAGCCGTATTCCAGCAATTGCTTAAGGGCAGCAACCACCCCGATGCGCACCAATTGTTTCACCTCCAGGTTGGCTGCTCGAATGCGCTCCACATCCGTCAGCTTGATGCCGTCGATCCACTCCAGGGTCAGAACCCGGCGGCTGCTGTAAGCCCAGAAGATGCGCGGCACGTACACATCCGGATCGTCGCGGAAGTATTCGGCGAAGCGCTCGCAGTTTCGCCCTTCGTGCAGGTAGTCGATCTCTTCAAAAAGCTTGCGGCCAAACTCATCCACCACCGCCGTCAAAGTACTGCCCAGGTTCAAGGGCAGCCAGGGGCCCAGCCATGTCGAGGCCCAGCGAATCAGGTACAGATCCAGGCTCAACTGCTCTCGCAGATGGGGTCGCTGCACCTTCACCGCCACCCATTCGCCGCTGTGCAACTGCGCTTTGTAAACCTGGCCCAAACTGGCAGCAGCCACCGGCTCTGGAGAGATCTGGGCAAAGATCTCGGCAATCGGACGGCCCAACTCGGATTCGATGCGGGCAAATGCTTGCTCGGAAGGAAATGGCGGCAGTTGATCTTGCAGTTGGGTGAGTTCTTCTAGGTAGTCTTTGCGCACCAGATCGGGGCGGGTGGAGAGGGCCTGCCCCACCTTGATGAACGTTGGCCCCAGGTCGGTGAGCAGCTTTCGCAACTGCACCGAGCGCCGTCCCACATTGCGATCAGTGTGTCCCCACAGTTGATCCCAGCGCAAACAGAGGACAAACCACAAGAAAGGCCAGAGAATAGCCAGCGCCCGACCGATCACTTGGGGCAGGCGCCAGCGGTAATAACGGCAGATCAATTGCGGATCGTAAACTTCCAAAGCGGCAACGGATGAAATTCTACTAAACACACTCCAGCGATCTCACAGTCTTTTGTTTTAAAGCTCTCGGTATCCATCTTAACAGAAAAAGCCTCACTGTTTCTGTGCCTCACCCGGCCCCATTCTCGGCCAGAGCCAGCCTGTCTCCCCCTCAAATGATGGTGTTGTCCGGGATCACCGAGTCTTTGATGATGGTGACGATGCCATTGCTGATCCAGATCCCCTCCTCTTCCCGCTGCGCTTCGGTGACGTGATCCTTGTTGAGGATGCGGACATTGCGCCCAATGCGGGCATTCTTATCCACGATGGCGTTGACAATGTGAGAGTTGGCCCCGATGCCCACCGGTGGGATCCCTTCCTCCAGCCTGGCCTGTCGCTCTTCTGCCGACTCGTAGTAATCGGCTCCCATCACCAGGGTGTTTTCGATGATGGTGTTGGCCTCCAAGCGGCTGCGAATGCCGATGATGGAGTTGCGAATTTGGGCGTTTTTGATGATGCAGCCATCGGCGATCATGGAGTTGACAATCTGGGAGTCGAGGATTTTGTTGGGGGGCAAAAAGCGCGGGCGGGTGTAGATGGGCATTTCGCTGTCGAAGAAGCTGAAGGGCGGGTTGGGCTGCTGCACCAGTGCCAGGTTGGCCCGGTAAAAAGCCTCGATGGTGCCGATGTCTTCCCAGTAACCCTTGAAGAGGTAGGCTTGCAGATGGTACTTGCCGATGGCTGCCGGCAGCACCTCTTTGCCAAAGTCGGTGTGCTCCTTGACTTTGAGCATCTCGATCAGAGCTTCTCGCTTGAATACATAGATGCCCATGGAGGCGATGTAGGGCTTGGCTTTGGCTTCTTCCGGGCTGAGGCCGAGGGCTTGGGTGTCCACCTGACAGGCTTTCAGCAGATCTCCTGTTGGCTTTTCCTTGAAATCGACGATGCAACCGTTCTCGCCAAGCTTGAGCAAGCCAAAACCCGAGGCCACTTTTTCTTCACAGGGGAGCACCGCCAGTGTCACATCGGCCCCAACCTGCCGGTGATGCTGGATGAAGGGGCGGTAGTCCATGCGGTAGAGGTGATCCCCAGATAGGATGAGGAAGTCCCGCGGCTTCCAGGAGTCCATCAGCCAGAGGTATTGGCGGACAGCATCGGCGGTGCCTTGGAACCAATCGGGATTGTCAGGGGTTTGTTGGGCCGCCAAAACGTCCACAAAGCCGCCTGTAAAGGGAGACAAGCGGTAGGTGTTGACGATGTGGCGGTTCAGAGAGGCAGAGTTGAACTGGGTGAGGACGTAGATTTTTTCGATGTCGGAGTTGATGCAGTTGCTGACCGGGATGTCGATGAGGCGGTATTTGCCGGCCAGGGGCACAGCAGGTTTAGCGCGGCGCTTGGTCAGGGGATAAAGTCGGGTGCCACGCCCACCTCCCAAGATGATCGCCAGTACATCGCGCATGGTTGTCCTCCACCAGGCTACACCCAATAGCATAGACTGCTGCGGGGCCACCTCAACGACTGTCCTGTCGGATCTGGCCGGGCTACTCGGAAAGGGGAACAAGTTGGCAAGACAGAATGCAGGGAGAGCTGATGGCGCGTATCCTGGCCTTTACCAACAACAAAGGGGGCACTGGCAAGTCCACCCTCTGCGTCCACGCGGCTCAGTTGACGGCCCAACGGGGATACCGAGTTCTGCTCATCGATCTCACGTCCCAGGCCACTGCCAGCAGTCTCTACTTGGAAGAGGCCGGCTCCTTGCCGGCACCGGAAACGGTTTGGGCCAGCTTACACCCGCAACACCAACGTCCTCTGGAAGAGGTGATCTACTGCACCGACAAGGGGGTAGATGTGGCGCCCTCCCACAGCACCATGGCGGAAGTGGCGGCCCAACTGGCTGCTGCTGGAGAGATGGGGCAGAATCTGTTGCAGCGCCAACTGGATCCCTTGCTGCCGGACTACGACTTCATCTTTCTCGATACGCCGGGAGAACTGAATGCCCTCACCGCCAATGCCCTGCGGGTGGCCCAGCGGGTGTTGATCCCGACACGGCTCAACCGCGCCGATTTCTCCTGCACGGAAGTAACCTTGCGCTACATTGAGGCCCTGAAAGGCCAGCTAAGCCAAGCCCGCGCCATTTTGACGATGCTGGATGACCGCTATCTGCCGGGGGGCATTTGGTCGGGATCCCATACCGGGCAATTGTATGTGCAAGCGCAACAGATTTTTGCGGATGTGCTTTCACCCGTTACTATTCCAGATAGCAGCGATTTGCGCATTGCTTTTGACTACGGCTTGACGGTGATGGACTATCGGCCTGGGTCGGCGGTGTGTCAGCGGCTGCTGCAGTTTGTTGAACGCGAGGTGCTCTTGTGACTGGATCTGACCGCAGCCTCTTTCCTTCGTCGGGGGAAATTTCCCGCCGCTCCGGCGGAATTCGGCGCAAGGCCGGTGCTAAAACCAGTTCAGAGCCCACCTCCGCAGAGTCTACTCCCACAGGCGAGGAGCCGACAACGATGTCTTCTCAGTCTCCCCCAGAACCAACCCCAGAATCGCCGGAAATGGAAGCCCTCAAAAGCCAACTGGCCGAAGCTCAACAACTCTTGCAAGACTACCAAAACAAAGTCTCTGCCCTGCAAGCTCAATTGCAGCAAGTCACTGCCCATCGGGACGAATTGCAAAAGGCGCTGGCACAGTTGCAAGCGGTCGCAGACGAGCGGGCTAAAACCATCCAGGAGTTACAGAACCCCAGAGGACAAGCCCCCATTCAGCCCAAACCCCAATCCTCACCTCTGCACGCGCAAAAGAAGATTATGAATCGGCCCATCTTCGACAACGTATCGGCCACCGATGAAAGCATGCCCCCCTATTTGTTGGATTGACCGGGATGGAAGGGATCCCTAAGGGCGTGATTTGGATGGGGTCTCCACCTGTTCTGCTCCCTCCTGTTTTCAGCCCGACCTGTGCTTTTTTCCCCACTTTCTGGGGATCTGGGATCCGATAGTTGGATATTGGATTGGATAACCTTTGTTCCCGCTGCCCTTCTCATGAGCCAATCTCCATCGACTCTCCCTTCTGGTGATGCCATTCCGCCCCACGGGGGCACCCTGATCAACCGCATTGCCCCGCCTGAGCAGGCGCAGGAGCTGCGTTCCAAAGCCGAACATTGCCCCATCCTCTATCTCGACGAGCGGGCCCAATCGGATCTGGAGATGATCGCCATTGGGGGCTTCAGCCCGCTAACGGGGTTTATGGGGCGGGAAGACTACCAGGCCGTCCTGGAAACGATGCACCTGGCCAATGGCTTGGCTTGGTCGCTGCCGGTCACCCTGCCGGTCTCCTCAGAAGTGGCAGCGGGTCTGAAAGAGGGGCAAATGATTGCCTTGGCCAGTGCCGAGGGCAAGATCCTGGGCCTACTGGAGCTGACGGAGAAATTCACCTACGACAAAACCCGCGAAGCCCGGCAAGTTTATCGCACCACCGATGAGCAGCATCCAGGGGTAAAGGTGCTCTACGAGCAGGGATCCGTCTATTTGGCCGGCCCCGTCACCCTCCTGCAGCGGGATCCCCACCCTCTTTTTCCGGCCTACCAGATTGACCCGGCCCAATCGCGGCACCTGTTTCGGGAAAGAGGCTGGAGAACCATTGTAGGCTTCCAAACCCGCAACCCCATCCACCGCGCCCATGAATACATCCAAAAATGTGCCTTGGAGATTGTGGACGGGCTATTTTTGCACCCGCTGGTGGGGGCTACCAAAAGCGACGACATTCCCGCCGATGTGCGTATGCGCTGCTACGAGGTGTTGATCGAAAAGTACTACCCCAAGGAGCGGGTGATCTTGGCCATCAACCCTGCGTCGATGCGCTACGCCGGCCCCCGCGAGGCTATTTTCCATGCTCTCATTCGCAAAAACTACGGCTGTACCCATTTCATTGTGGGGCGGGATCACGCCGGGGTGGGGAACTACTACGGTACCTACGATGCCCAACACATTTTCGATGAGTTCCAGCCGGGGGAGCTGGGCATCATTCCCTTGAAGTTTGAACATGCTTTCTATTGCACCGTCACCGGCACCATGGCCACGGCCAAGACCAGCCCCAGCCAGCCTCACCAGCGCATTCACCTCTCAGGTACCAAGGTGCGGGAAATGCTGCGCCGCGGTGAAGTGCCCCCGCCGGAGTTTTCTCGACCAGAAGTGGCCCGGCTGCTGGCCGAAGCCATGCGAGAGCGGGGTTAACCCTGGGAATCTCCCTAAGTGGCAGTCAAAAAGGGCCTGGGACAGACCAGACCCTCTGTATTGAAAGTTGTATTGAAAAAAGTTGTATTGAAAGTTGAACTTGAACCAGATTCCAGTCGAGTATCAGCTAGAAATCGCAGGAGCCCCGCACTGTACCCGTAGGGTCAGTGCCGGGAGGAATGCGCTTTGAT
>NZ_JANSIK010000041.1:0-22731 GCF_047462035.1 Synechococcus sp. R5-15
CGTACTTGAAGGCTTGAAGTCGTTGCACCGCTCAATCGTATTCTTGGCCTATGCGTGATGACAACGATATAGGCTACGGTTCGCGCTATCCTTCCCTGCCCTGAAGGACGGAGCTTGCCGCGCCTTTTGGTCAGGGTGCGTACTCTTCAAACTCGCTCCAAAAAGGCCACCCCCTCCACATGCCCGGTTTGGGGAAAGAAGTCAGCCGCCCGCCATTGGGTAAGGCGATAGGATCCCTCTGCCAGTAGGATCTGCAAGTCTCGCGCCAAAGTGGCAGGGTGACAGCTAATGTAGACGATGCGTGGTGGTCGTCGCAGCTTTAGGGTCTCGAGCACTTGGCGGTCGCAGCCGCGCCGCGGCGGATCCAGCACCACAATGTCGGCAGGGGGCAGGGTCGGCAAAACCTGTTCCACCGTGCCCTGGAAAAATTGGGCTGAGGCGATACCGTTGAACTGGGCATTGTAGCGGGCTTGGGCGACCGCTTCCGGCAAAGCTTCCACCCCCATCGCCCGTTTCGCCCGTTGCGCCAGCAGCAAGGTTAAGGTGCCGATGCCACAGTAGGCATCCAGGATGGTTTCCTCTCCCCGCAGGTTCAGTTGGTCGGCTATCCAGGTAAAAAAGGCTTCTGCTTGCTCTGTGTTGACCTGGAAGAAAGAGGTGCTGTCGATCCAGAGGGAAAAACCGGCAAATTCCTCCCGCAAAGACCCCCGACCGGCAATCACCTCAGTCTCCGGGCCGAAGATGGCATTGGTGCGGGCCGAGTTGAGATTGAGACAGACCCCCACCAGGTCAGGGTAGCGCTGCATCCAGCGTTCGGCCCAGCTTTCCAGATGGGGCAGGCGACGACTGCAACTGACCAAGGTCAGGAGCACCTCGCGGGTACGGCGACCGATGCGCAAACCCAAGTGGCGGAGATGACCTTGGTGACGACTTTCGTCGTAGACACTCCAGCCCGTTTCTTGGAGATCCCGCTTGATTTCCCTCAGGAACACATCCAGCCGCTCGTCTTGCACGGGGCATTGGTTGAGGTTCACCAGGCGGTGGCTGCCCCGTTGGTAGTAGCCCATGCGCAAGGGCTGGCCCTCCGGTTTGGCCATGGGGTAGGTGACCTTGTTGCGATAGCGCAGCGGCTGCTGGGATCCCAAAATAGGGACAGGCTGCGGCAGAGTCAGACCGCCAATCCGCTCCAGTGCATCCCTGAGGATTTGCTGCTTGGTGGCCAATTGCTGGGCATAGCTGACATGTTGCCATTGGCAGCCACCACATTTGTCCGCCACAATGCAGGCTGGTCGCACCCGTTGGGGAGAGGGAGAAATCAGCGACCGAATTCGCCCGACCAAGTAGTTGCGCTTGATCTCGGTTATTTGGGCCACCACCTGATCCCCGGGCACCGCCTGGGACACAAACACCACTCGCCCTTGTCCAAGTCCTACCGTGTGGGCAATGCCATCTCCCTGGGGGGTCAGGGCCGTGACCTCCAACGCCAAGAGATCCCCAGGTTTAACGGGATCAGGAAGGCCGGAAGGGATCGGATGTTCCATTAAGCCGTTTCGCCGAAATTCGAAGTAACTACAACCATAGGTCAGGTCTGTGTTGGCTGGAGTCAGTATTGCCGAAAAAAGCTGTAGCAGGGCAAAAAGCATGTCAGCCGCCAACTGCTGACAGGGATTGAAAACCCGATCCAATGGAGTGGATTACTCCTTGGTCAAAGCAGATAGAGAAGGCAAAACATCTTCTCGAAAAGGAACCTCGTTTTGATTCACATTCTCCAGCTCGGCCAACATGAGAGGGTTAACCCGGTTTAGGTAGGGCACCAAAACCTGTTGTAGCCTTCGGCTGTAGAAGCGGTGGTAGCTGTACACAGGCGTGGCCGGAAATCCCCGTCGAATCTTATGGGATCCCCCTGCGCCGGGATCAAAGTTGCGGATCCCTTCTCGGATGGCGAGGGCAATGGGCTCGTAGTAGCAAACGTTAAAGTGCAAAAACTTCACCTCCTCCCGACAACCCCAGTAGCGCCCGAACAGGCGATCTCCCTTACGAATACAAAAAGACATCCCCACAATTTCTGCATTCCGTTCCCCGGCCACCAGCACAACTCGCTCCCGATAGTTGGGATAGAGAGACTCGAAAAAGCGGCGATTGAGATATTTGCTCCAGTTCCAAAATTGGGCGCAGGTGTTGCTGTAAAAGTCGTACATGAGAGACAACAGGCGGGGCGTGATCTCCTCTCCTGTGTAAATCTTGAGTTCTAGGCCGCTTTTTTCCATTGCAGCCCGCTCTCGCTTGATGTTGCGCCGCTGGTTGGCATTGAACTGGCTCAAAAAGTCTTCGTAAGAGCGGTAGCCGGGGTTGTGCCACTGGTAGTTGTGGGTGATCCGGGGCGTAAATCCATCCGACTCCAATTGAGTCCGCCAGTCCAGATCTACATAAAGCAAGCTAAACACCGAAATATCCTTCTCTTGGCAAAACCGGTCAATGGCTGCCAGCATCAACGACCACACCTCTGCTTCCGAATACTCGGGATGGACGAGGATGCGATAGCCCGTGGCCGGGGTGAAGGGGGCCATGCCGATTAACTTCGGGTAGTAGCGTTCCCCCAATTGGCCGGCAACTGCAGCCCATTCTTGGTCAAAGACAAACTCCCCTTGACTGTGGCTTTTCAAATACAAGGGGGCAGCAGCAATCAACTGGCCGTCTGCCTCCACCAACAGGTGACAGGGCAGCCACCCTGTCCTGCGGCTGGCACAACCTGAGCTTTCTAGGCTGTGCAACCATTCGTATTCCAAAAAAGGAGAGGTGCGCTCCGTTTGCAAAGCGTGCCAGGCCACTGCCGGGATCTCGCGAATATCGTGGCACCAGCGCCATTTCAACCCGGTTGACATTTGCCTGCTCGGATCAGACCAACCCGCCGTGCAATTGCCTCAGCTTGGCTGGGAAAAGGCCCCCAATGCTCTTGCCGACTCAAGAGGGGATCCCCCGCCGCCAAATGCAGCACCTGGCAGGATCCCTGCGCCTGCTTGATTATGGACCACCCTGAAGCGGGGTCGGAAACCACGCTGCTGCTCCTTTGCCCGTCCACAACTTCCCCAGCGGAAAACCACACTTGTGGGTTCTGGTTTGATTTTAATCGGGA
The DNA here is from genome assembly GCF_047462035.1 of Synechococcus sp. R5-15. Lineage (NCBI taxonomy): Bacteria > Bacillati > Cyanobacteriota > Cyanophyceae > Synechococcales > Synechococcaceae > Synechococcus > Synechococcus sp. R5-15. The sequence continues at coordinate 3,134 of NZ_JANSIK010000041.1, forward strand.
TCCCTGGGCTCGTAGTAACGGTTGGCCAAATCCAGAGCCATCTGAAACTTCTGCTCGCGGGTGAGGTCAGCCCGTCGGGCAATGTGAGCAAAGCGGTTGATATCTGGGGGCAGGAAGTCGAAAGGACGCTGTTCCCGCACGATGTCCAAGACCAAATCGCAAAGGGCCTGCTGGTAATCGTTGTAGAAGATCTCTCCCAAAGCCTTGAGCCGCCCATCGGGCACCGGATTGTTAAAGTCGATGGCCTGGAGCTCTCCCTGCTCGTCGATGAATAGCTCCACCGAGTTCATTTCATAGCCCAAAACTCGATTGATAATCCGACAGGTATTGATGACTTTCTGGCCCATTTCCGGCGTGAGAAATTCTGGATCAAACAGATATTCGCTGGCATCGAACTTGCGAAAGATATACTTGATCGGAATGATCTTTCGGCCAATGCAGAGGGCGCGAATCTGCCAAGGGTAAGGGGTTTTGACCTTCTCTTGGATCATCATCACCTGAGATCCAGAGCGGTCGTAAAAATAGAGGAGCTGCTCCATGTTGTGGGCTATTTCTACTCCAATGGCCTCTCGCCCCTCCGCCGGCTTAATCACAATTGGCCAGCCCAGATCTTCCGCCATCCCCTGCCAATCGAAAAACTTGTGATACTTAAAGTCCTCTGCTTTCAATGCGGGGGCTTCTTTAGGGGGCAGAATGTAAGTTTTGGGGATGGAGATCCCCAGCTCTTTGACCACCATGTAGGCAGCATCTTTGTTGCGCAGGTAGTAATAAAAGCTAAACGGGTTGTTGATGAGGTAAACCCCCCGAAAGGCAAAGCCCATGAACAGGCCGATGGCTTGGGGGTAAAGGTAGCTGAAACGATCCAGGATCAGGCGATACTTGGTGCGGTAATCCAGGTTCACCTCGTGAATGGTGACATGTTCGGCCCGGATCTTGTAAGTTTGGCCGTTGCGAGCTTGAACAGGGGGAAGTGCGTTGAGGCGGGCCAGAGTATCGTCCCCAAAAGGCTCGCTGAAGTGCAGGCTGCCAACCCAATAGTCTTCAATCATCAAAGCTCTCTCAAAAGCTATTCCCTGCAAGGGATCCTACGCGAAGGCGCGGATTTGCGCTTGCCAAGTGGGCCAATCGTGATTCCCCTCCCATACCTCCAGTTGATGGGGGATGTCGTTGCGGCTGAGCACTTCTGCCAGGCGCAGATTGTCGCTGAGGCAGTGGTCGTGGCGAGCGGTGAGCAGCTTCAGCTCGGTGTTGCGCCCGCCCAAGTGATCCCAGAGTTGCCGGCTCATGTTGGACATATAGGCCAGCGGGTTGATGAAATACAGCTCCTGCTCTGCCCGTTGGGGATCCCAGCCGGTGACAGAGCCGAGAGCGGCCACATCGTAGGGCCCCCCCAGAGCCAAACAACGGCGCACTAGGCCGGGATGCCGACAGGTGAGGTTGACAGCATGGGTAGCTCCCAGGGAAAACCCAGCCACCACCAGAAACTCATTTTGCGCCTCGGCCTTGGCGTAGGGGATCAGCTCTTCTACCCAGTGCTGCTCCAACAACAGCCAACGATCCCGCCGTTGGGGCAAGTCCAGCTGGCGGTTGAACAAAGTCTCCCAATCTAGGGTTTCCACGCAAAAAGCCTGCAAATAGCCCTGTTCCAGATGATGGCTGAGGCTGGCAATAATGCCGCGATCTTCCACGTCAAAAAAACGCCCGTTGCTGGTGGGCAGACAGATCAGCGGGTAGCCGTGATGCCCAAAGTGGAGCATCTCCATTTCCCGGCCCAAGATCTGAGAGGGAAAGCGCAAGTAGCGGCGAGCGTAGGCCATGAAAAACGGGGAAGGGATCCTCAAGAAATACCCAACCTTTCCGGGGGAAGCATTCTGCTCTGCCTGGTCGAGAAAGGCAAAGGGCACTCTCTGGAAAGGTCCACAAGAGCCACCAGAACAGATGGGAGCAGACCTGACCAACTGACAGGAACCTCAGGAAATTTCCGTGAACAGATCCTTGAGGGCCGTGCGGGCGGCCAAGTGCTTGCGGGTGGACTCGAGAATTTCGGCTTCCCGGCGCAGCCGCCTTTCGGTACTGACCATTTCCAGCAGAGCTTGCTGCTCTTGGGGGGCCCCATGGAAGTGGCTAGCCACCCAGTAGGACAGTTCTATGGGGGTGGTGGGGAGCTGCTCCGGCAACTGTGCATCCCGCTCCATTAGCTTGCCCGAGAGACGCACCACATCTTGAAGGAGAGTGGTAACCTGGCGCACCCAGCTCTGCAGGTCATCGGAAGGGGTGGTCGGCTCATCCTCAATCCATTCCACCAGCCCCACCCGGAAGGGTTTTTCCCGCACGTAATCCAAGACGCGGAAGCGCTGCTGCCCCAAGGTCAAAATGTCCATGCGGTCATCCGGCAATCGCTGCACCTGCAACACCTCAGCACAACACCCTACCCGCACCGGGGATCCCGTCTGGGGATTGAACATCAGCACCCCAAAGCGGCGATCCGTCTCCAGGATGGTGTTGATCATCATGCGGTAGCGGTACTCGAATATGTGCAGCGGCAGAGGTCGGCCCGGAAACAGCACCACCTCCGGCAAGGGAAACAGGGGTAGCTCGCGAACATCCACGGAAGAAGAAGGCATAGGGCTTGTGCTTCTCGCTGTACTGAGTCTAGCCCATCTTTATTGGCCAATCTTTATCTCTGCTAAAGGTAGGGGATTGACAGGGAGGGGATCCCTCAAGAGAAGCGGTGGTGCCAGACCGTGATGGCAATCGCCAAGGCATCGGCGGCATCATCCGGGCGGGGCAAGCTGGGCAGGTTGAGTTCCCGGGCCACGGCAGCTTGTACAGCCTGCTTGTCGGCGCGTCCGTAGCCTGTCAAACTTTGCTTGACTTGGGCGGGCGTAAACTCCACCGGCAACAGATGATGCTGGGCCAAGGTGAGCAGGATCACGCCACGGGCTTGGGCGATGGCAATGGTATTGCCCATTTTGTAGAAAAAAAGTTTTTCCAGCCCCACCTGATGCGGGCGCAGTTGGCGCAGCAACTGGCTCAAATCCTCGTGCAGCGTTTGCAGCCGCTCCGGCATCGAGTGTTGGCTGGGGGTGCTGATCACCCCATAATCCACAGGTTTCAACCCCGCAGATCCCGCCAGAATGCAACCAAAACCCATGGTTCCCAGACCTGGATCTAGGCCGAGGATGCGCTGCTCAGGTGGGGTGTCTCCTCTGTCGGCGAGGGGCGGGGGGATCTGACAAGGGCTATGGCCTGCCGGGTGACTGCGCATGATGGGGATGATCGGTGTGCAGGTAGGTCAGGCCCGAGATCAGGGTGAGAACCACCGCCACCCAAAAACAAGGGATCCCTCCCGGCCACCCCAAAATCAGCAAAGCAATGGCCAGGATTTGGGTTACCGTCTTGGCTTTGCCCCAGAAATTGGCACCGCGGATTTGGCTTTGGTTGACCCGCCAGCCGGCGATGGCCAGCTCCCGCCCCACCAGCAAAAACACGCCCCAAGCGGGGATCCGCCCCAGTTCCAGCAGGCCCAGCAGCGGCGCCAACACCAGCAGCTTATCCACCAGAGGATCCAAAAACTTGCCCATATCGGTTACCAAGCCATAACGGCGGGCCAAATGGCCATCCAGCCAATCGGTTGCCGCCGCCAACAGGAACGCCCAGAGGGCCAACCTCTCCCCCAGTGGGGATCGCAGGCTCAGGCCCAGCAAAACAAAAGGGATCCCTGCCAGCCGCAGCAGGGTGACGGCGGTGGGCAGGTTCACCCACTCCAGCTTGGCACGTTGGACGGCGCTGGGATTCTCCACCTTCGGATCTGGCCTCAAGGATCAGAACTATCAGAATTATCGGTAACGGCCCAGGCGCTCGGTGAGCAGGTGGTAAAACCCCTGGGCATCCACCCCAAAAGCCACCTGAACATTGGCGAGGCGACCACTGGATCCCCAGCGATCCACCACCGTCCGGCCCAGGTTCAAGGGGCTAGCCGTTTCCACCTCGACGTAGCAGGGCTTGAGCTCGAACAACTGCGGCTGTAACAGATAGGCAATCACACAAGGGTCGTGCAATGGCCCTCCCGGTAGCCCGTAGCGTTCTACGTCGACCTTACCGTAAAAGGTGAGCATATTGGCCACCGTCTGCCCAACGCGGGTGCCCAGGGCGCGGATGCGCTCAATCCGCTCCGGCGTGCTGAGGACCTGTTGGGTGACGTGCAAGCCCAGCATCACCACCTCCGGGATCCCGGCGCTGAGCACGATCTGGGCGGCGTGGGGATCGGTGAGGATGTTGAACTCGGCTGCCGGGGTAACATTCCCCTCAAAGGCGGATCCCCCCATAAACACCAGCCGCCGGATGCGCTCCACAATCCGGGGCTGCTGCACCAGGGCCACCGCCAAGTTGGTCATCGGGCCCAGCAAAGCCAAGGTAACCGGCTCAGGGGCAGCCATCAGCGTCTCGATGAGATAGGGCACTGCATGCTGGGATCCCAAAGGCATCTGGGGCTCCGGCAGATCCGCTCCGTCGATCCCGGTTTTGCCATGCACCTGCTCGGCGGTTTCCAGAGGGCGCAAGAGAGGTCGGGGGCAGCCAGCATACACCCCCATCTGCGGCTGACCGGCCAATTCACAGATCTGTCGAGCATTGCGGCTGGTTTTGTCCAAGGAGACATTGCCAGCCACCGTGGTAATGCCCAGCAATTGCAGCTCTTCTGGCGACGCCATAGCCAGCAGCAGAGCCACCGCATCGTCTTGACCAGGGTCGCAATCGATGATCAGGGGCACCATAGGGATCTCGGCAGCAGCTCACTCACCCCTAGTTTAGGTTTTTCTCCCGCTCTTTTCCTCTGGCCGGTGAGCGCGGATCCCGGTCAGATTTAAGATAGGAAATATATCTTCATCCTTTGTCTTGTTGCCTGACACCCATCCACTGCGCATCAACCTGTTGCTGGATTGGGAGCCGCCAGCAGGAGAGCCCCTAGCTTGCGAGGACTGGCTACCCCCTGAACGCTTTGTTGTCGAGTGTTTTCAGGATCAAGCTACCTTCCTAGAGGCTCTCAGGAGACAAGACGGCCATGTCGATTGCTTGGTGCTCCTGGTGGATCCCACTCGGCTGCAAGAGCTGCACGATCTGGGCAATCAGCTCTGCGCGTGGGGACTGCTGCTGCCGACGGTGTTGGCGATTGTGCTGGAAGAATCCCACCTGCAAAAGGAAACACCGGAGACGGAAGGAGAGATCCCTGCCACCTCATCTTTGGTGAAAGCATTGCTCAAGCGAGAGCAGTTTTTCTACCACAACGCCACCCTCGTCCGTCCCATTTCGCCACAGGAGCTGAAGGGGCAGGTGCGGGCCGACTGTACCGCTTCGGGATCCCCTTCCGTCTTGGAGCTGCTGGTGGATCGGGCCATCGCCTTGTTTCTGCAGATGTCTCCCACTTGCGGCCTCCCGCAGGGCCCAGCGCATCCCAGCGATCAGCCCTACCTGGCCTACAGCAACCAACAACAGCGACGGCTGGCGGAGAAATTGCGGGAACGGCTGGGCTACGCCGGAGTGTACTATCATCGTGACCCGGAGCTGTTTTACCGTCGCCTCCCGCCCCACGAGCAGCAAGCCCTCATGCGACGGCTGCGTAACCTTTACCAGGCAATCGTCTTGGACTATTTTCAATCTCCCGAGACCGTCAATGCCCGCATCGACGAGCTGGTGGCCTTGGCCTTTTTTGCCGATATCGGCGCTGCTCAACTGCTGGAGCTGCACATGAACTTGATGGAAGACTTTGCCAAACAATTGAAGCTGGAAGGCCGCAGCGAAGAGATCCTGCTGGATTACCGCCTTACCCTGATCGATGTGATGGCCCACCTGAGCGAAATGTACCGCCGCTCCATTCCCAAAACCGCTCCAAGGGATCCTTAGATATGTCCACTCGCAAAGCCTATGTTCTCAAGCTCTACGTGGCGGGCAACACCCCCAATTCTCTGCGTGCCCTCAGCACCTTGCAAGACATCTTGGAAAAGGAGTTCCGCGGCGTGTACAGCCTGAAGGTGATCGATGTCTTGAAAAATCCGCAACTGGCAGAGGAAGATAAGATCTTGGCAACGCCGACCTTGGCCAAAATCCTGCCGCCACCGGTGCGGAAGATTATTGGCGATCTGTCCAACCGCGAGAAAGTGCTCATCGGCCTGGATCTGCTCTACGAAGAATTGGACGAAGAGGCTTGAGACAGGCTGCAGGAGCAAGGAGAGTGGGATGAACCAGTCATTGGGGCCTTCTGAGCCAGAAAAGCCACAAGATAACACCGCAGAGGACTCCACCGAACCAACCCCAGACAACCACCGGGCGGATCTCTCAGAGCTGCGAGGGATCCCCAAAAAACAGACGGGCATCGAGGGCTTTGAAGACATCAGTCACGGTGGGCTACCCCTGGGACGCACCACCTTGGTCAGCGGCACCTCCGGCACCGGCAAAACCCTGTTTGCCATGCAGTTCCTTTACAACGGCATCGTGAAGTATCAAGAGCCGGGGATCTTCGTCACCTTCGAGGAAACCCCCGCCGATATCATTCGCAATGCCTCCAGCTTTGGCTGGGATCTGCAGGCCCTCATCGACAGGGGCCAACTGTTTATCCTGGATGCCTCCCCCGATCCCGAAGGCTATGAGGTGAGCGGCAATTTCGATTTGTCCGCCCTCATCGAGCGCATTCAGTACGCCATTCGCAAATACAAAGCCAAGCGGGTCTCCATCGACTCGGTGACGGCCATCTTTCAGCAGTACGACCCTGCCGGTGTGGTGCGGCGGGAGCTGTTCCGCCTGACGGCCCGCCTCAAGCAGGCCAACGTCACCACCGTCATGACCACGGAGCGCACCGACGAGTACGGCCCCATCGCCCGCTACGGTGTGGAAGAATTCGTCTCCGATAACGTGGTGATCCTACGCAACATCCTGGAGGGAGAGAAACGGCGGCGCACCATTGAGATCTTGAAGCTGCGGGGCACCACCCACATGAAGGGGGAATATCCCTTCACCATCACCAATGACGGGATCAACATCTTCCCCCTGGGAGCCATGCAACTGACCCAGCGCTCCTCCAACGTGCGGGTCTCCTCCGGCATCGAGAAGCTGGACGAAATGTGCGGCGGCGGCTTCTTCAAAGACTCGATTATTTTGGCCACCGGCGCCACCGGCACGGGCAAAACCTCGCTGGTGAGCAAATTCCTGGAGCGGGGCTGCCTGGATGGGGAACGCTGCATTCTCTTTGCCTACGAAGAGTCGCGGGCGCAGCTGTCCCGCAACGCCTCCTCCTGGGGCATTGACCTGGAAGAGTTCGAGCGGCAGGGCCTCCTCAAGATCATCTGCGCCTACCCAGAATCTGCCGGCCTGGAAGACCACCTGCAGAAGATCAAAACCGAGATGATGGCCTTCAAGCCCTCCCGCATGGCCATCGACTCCCTGTCAGCCCTGGCGCGGGGAGTGAGCCAAAATGCCTTCCGCCAGTTTGTAATCGGGGTAACTGGCCTGGCCAAGCAGGAGGAGATCACCGGCTTTTTCACCAACACCACCGACCAATTCATGGGATCCCATTCCATCACCGAATCCCACATCTCCACCATCACCGACACGATCATCCTGCTGCAATACGTGGAGATCCGCGGAGAAATGGCCCGCGCCCTCAATGTCTTCAAAATGCGGGGATCCTGGCACGACAAAGGGATCCGCGAGTACCTGATCTCCAATGCGGGCATCCAAATCCGCGATTCCTTCCGGGGCTACGAGCGCATCATCAGCGGATCCCCGACCCGCATCAATGTGGATGAGAAAAACGAGCTCTCCCGGATTGTGCAAAACGTCCAGGCCCTCGAGGAAGAAGGGTTTTGAGCGGTTACAACAGTTCCGTGAGTGGGCGCGGCAACAGACCCGTTGAGTCAAGCGAATTTCCAACACCGCTCAACACCGCGCAAGCCCTGCACTTGCGGCTGGCAGGGAGGGATCGGCCCAGACAAGGATTTCCCCGCGGCCAATGGCGAACAGTGGTAACCCACCTACAAATTGGGTAGTATGCCTCTAGCAGTAGCGCAAAGGGCGGGGTTTCCCGGCGTGTTTAGTTTTCTTGGTGGTTCCAAAACCCGAACCATGCTTGGGGTGGACATCAACCCCGAGCGCATCGCCGTTGCCCAACTGAAAAAGCAGGGCAATGGTCGCTATCGTTTAGCCCACTACCACAGCGTGGACATGCCAGAAGGGGCGATGATCGAAGGACGCATCCTCGATCCGAGCACAGTTGGCTTGATCCTGATGAATTTGCTCAATGAAAACAAGGTACCCACCAACCTGCCGGCAGCCACAGCAGTGCCCGTAAGGGAGGCCATCGTTCGTCTCATTCGCCTGCCTGCCGACCTGCCCGCCGATGAGTTGCGCCGGGTGGTTTTGGAGCAGGAGGCCGAACTCTACATTCCCTACCCGCGGGATCAGGCGGATGTCGATTACCAGCCCTTGGGTCTCGATCTTTCCCAGGATGGCATTGAGCGCATCGAAGTCTTGCTGGTGGCCATCCCCAAAGAGGTGGTGGATAATTACCTGGAGGTGCTGCAGGCAGCCAATTTGCAGGTGCGCTGTGTGGAGCTGGCCAGCTTCTCCCTCATTCGCACCATCCGCGATCAGCTAACCCAGTACGGCCCCCAAGAGGCCGTGTTGCTCAGCTCCATCGGCTACGACAGCAGCGAGATCAGCATTTTGGTGAACGGGATCCCGCAATTTACCCGCACCGTCAACATCGGCACCATCCACATGCGGCAGGTGCTGGCCCAATCCCTGAATCTGCCGCTTAGCCGCACCGGCGACCTGTTGCGAACTCTGAGGTTACCCTTGATCAACCCCACCGATATTTTGGCCACGGGAGAACAGCCAGCGCCCAGCAATCCCGGTGTAGCAGCAGTAACGCGCGTTGTCTCCGATTTGGCGGATGAACTGAAGCGCTCCATCGACTTCTTTACGAGCACAGAAAGCAGCTCGCCTGTGGTGAAAGTACTGCTGGCCGGAACTGGGGCAAGCATCGGCCAAATCGACGGCTTCTTATCTCAGTCGTTGAGCGTGGCGGTGGAGTTGGCGGATCCCTTTGGCAACATTGTCGTGCCGGATTCAGTGGAACTGCCCCTGGAGGAACGCCCAGCAATGGGAGTGGCCCTGGGGTTGGCGTTACGGGAAGACACCAAGTAGCGGCAGCAGGCAGCGCAAGCTCGCCCAACCGATGGAATAGCGCACAAGGCGGTTAAAGAGATGTACACACCGGAGATCAATTTCCTCAAAGAAAGGCCGGATGTCCTCACCACAGCTCGAACAGGTGGGGGAGCAGTAGTCGCAGCTGAGGCTGCAGAGGGATCCCAGAATTGGATCCCGGCCATTGGCCTGGGGGTTGCTGTTGCTGCTGTAGCGATGGGAGCTTTTTGGTATTTCCAAGACAGCTTTTCCCGCCAGAGAGAAACCTTGAGGGCGGAGCGGGCTCGCCTTGACAGTGAGCTCAGCACAGCCAATGCTGAGTTGTCCCAGCTGCAGAATGCCAATCAAGAGCTGCAAACCATTCGCGCCCAAACGGAAGGGTTCCGCTCCTTTCTGGGATCCGTCCAGCCTTGGTCGGCCATCTTGGAAGAGCTGCGGCGCAAGATCCCCGGCCAGGGGGTATGGATAACCAACATCAGCGCTTCCGGGGATACCGTCAATATCCAAGGAGGGGCGCTGGACTTTCCCTTGGTGAACGACTTTTTGCTCACCCTGCTGGATTCCAACTTTGTTACCAGCGCCGTCCTGAACAGCAGCTCCCGGGTGGACGGCACAGACGTAACCGAGCCCAGCGTTACCTACGGCATAACCGTAACCATCCGTACCCTGGGGGATCCTGACCCAGAATTTACCCGCGAGCTGGAGCAGCGGGGAGCGATAGGCTTGGTTGAAAAGATCCGCATTTTGCGTCGAGTGGAGGCGAACTGATGACTGGATCAGTTGAAGGTTTTCCCGACGAACAACTGGTGGTTCCCCCGGCAGGGCCGCCGGTACTGCTGGGCGTGGAGCTGACCCCCATTCGAATTGGTCTTTTAATCGGGATCACAGGGCTAGGCGCGGCGGGGTTTCTGGCCTTCACCCAACTTCGCCCCTTGATCGAGGAGGTACAGGCTTTGGAAAGGGAGGTAGCCAACAAAACCACCCAGTTGCAGGACATAAAGAGCCAGATTGCCAGTTTGCAAGATGTGCCCAATCAGGTCGAGAGAGCTCGCGTGGAGCGGGAACAGATCAGTGCCCTGCTCTCCACCCCCGAGAATGCCGACACGCAACTGCTGGATCTCAACCGGCTGGTGCAGGGGCAGCCCAACAGCGAGCTGCGCAGCTTTAGCCCTTCTCCACTGACTCCAGCGTCTTCGGCCAATCCGGAAGTGCCTGGGATCATCGCTCCCGCCATCCAAGTGCAGACCACCCGTGTCGCTCTGCGTGGCCCCTATACGGAGCTGATCAATCTGATGGGAGATATAGAACGTCTGCGCACGCTGTTCCGGGTGAGCAACATCAGCTTAAATCCTGTTCAAGACACAGGGGAACTGGACGCTGCTTTTGATTTGATTGCCTACATCTACAACAAAGACGTTCCGTTGGGCACTGCTCCTCCACCTGAAGGGCAAACGGCACCTGGTCAGTAGCCCAGCCATGCCTTGACTCAGGGGGAGATCCTGCCAGTGCGGGATCCCCTCTGGTTTTCAGAAGACGGGAACAACCGCCGGTTCAGCACGGATAGTGTTGCCGAATCGAAGATCTGGGAAAAATTGCTCCCGAAACGGCTACAGGTAGTGGCAAAGTCCGAGATTTCGGCTTTGATTAGGGAAGCACGGGGTGAACGAGGCCAAAGGCACCCGTGGCGAGGTGAAGCAAGAATACGACTGGGTGAAGGAGTGAGGTGTGAGGATGATGAACCGTCGAGTTGCTTATGGGTGTGCGTTGGGCTTGATCCTGTCCCTGCCCCCATTGGCCTTAGAAAGCCGGGTCAATGAGGCAGCCGCTCAACAGTTGACCTCCGCAAACCCGCAACGCCTCAGCCGCATCACAGATATCCGCCTGGTGCCCAACGGCAACCGCATGCAGTTGGAGATCAACACCGAAGGGGGCGCTCGCCCACAGGTGTTCTTTACCCAGCAGGGACAATCTTGGATCGGGGACATCACCAATGCTCAATTGAGCGGAAGCCAGGGCCGCTATCGCCAAGAGTCTCCCCTGCCGGGGGTGCGCTTCATTGAGGCCCGGCAGTTGAGCAACGACAGCGTGCGGATAGAAATAGCCGGTGTGGCCGCAGCTCCCCAAGGCTTGCTGGCTCGGCGCAGCCCGACGCAGTTGGTCTTCGACTTTGAGGGCCTACCCTCTGCCCCACTGGCTCCCCTAGCGGCGGTTCCCCCTCAACCCTCGTCCAACCCAGTAGCGCCCGGCCAACCGGCGTCACTAAACCGACCTCAGCCCGTGGCTCCTGCTCCTCAGCCCGCAGCTCCTGCCCCTGCCTCCCAACCGGTCGCTCAAAACCCTGCCCCTCCGCAGACAACTCAAGCGGCTCCTCCTGCACCTGCTGTTCCTGCTGCACCCGTGATTTCTCAGGTCCCCCCTGTGGGCCAGCTTAACCAACCTCAGCTGCCTTCGAGAGCTACTGATCCTAGTGCGTCTCCGTTTCAAGGTCGAGCAGTGGCTCCTCCGGCCGGAGATCTTGCTGTCGGCAATATTATTCCGGCTCCCCCTCCAGTTGACTTGGGTTCAAATGCCACAATTACCTTAACCCTCAAGGATGCCCCTGTGGGTGATGTGTTGAGTCTGCTGGTGCGTCGAGCTGGACTGAACGTAGTTCTCAATGACGTCCCTCCAGACCTGACGATTTCCTTAGATGTGGCTGATTCACCTCTACAAGAAACATTTAACTTTATTTTGCGCCTGAAGGAACTTCAAGCATCTCGTTCAGGGCAAACGGTTTTTATCGGCACTACACTCCCTGGAGTTGGCCAGCAGATCGTCAAGACGTACAGACTCAATCAACTGAGAATCGAAGAGACAGAGCAAACTTTCAATTTAACTGCTGCCGGTGCTGCAGGGGGAGGAACAGTTGAAATCAATGCTAGGCAACTAAGTATTACTCCGAGTGAAATCAGAAATAGAATCCAGGGAATCTTGGAAGCATCAAACATTCCTTTAGATCAACAGTCGGCAATTCAGGCAGATCCAAGAACAAATTCGCTAACTATTGTTGCCACACCTACCCAGCATGATGTAATTGCAGCATATCTTGCCCAAATTGATCTAAGAAGTCGGCAGGTCTTAATTAGTGCTAGGTTTATTGAAATCAATCTCAATAACAACTCTGATCTGGGAGTTGCATTAGGCGGTGCTTCTGGCAACTTTGCGCTGGGATCCGGAGACAACACCGTCTTTGGTGGAACTCCTCTTAACCAACCTGCTGGGTCCTCAGTTCCTAATGTTGGTTCTGTTCCTGCTGCAGGGACTGGAGGCTCACTTGTGTTTAACACCTTGAATCGATTACAGCAATCTCTAGCAGCTCGTATAGATGCAGCCATTGCTTCAGGAACAGCTAAGATATTGGCCGATCCAAAAGTAGTAGTCGCGAATAACACTGGCGCAGCTATTGTGGTTGGCCAGGAAGTTATTACCAACAGGATAATACAGACGGATCCTGCAACAGGCCTGACAGCAATTATTTTCGAGAAGGGCAACGCAGGAGTCAACTTGATTATTCAAAATGTTAGGATTGATGACAATGGCTACGTTACGTTGAATCTTCTTCCACAGATCTCATCTATTGGCAGTCAAATTACACTTCCTGATGGCACTATTATTAGTTTGCTCAATCAGCGTTCTGTCGGAACATTGCAAACCAGACTTAAAGATCGAGAAACACTATTTCTTGGAGGATTGATACAAGAGGAAGATCGAGTATCTGTTGATAAAGTCCCCCTTCTTGCTGAAATCCCCCTGTTGGGTTCTCTCTTTCGTAGACAAACTACAACAAACGATAGACGTGAAGTTGTTGTCTTAATTACCCCGACGATTTTGGAAGACTAAAGGAAGCTCTTCACCGACGAAGGCTGCTTTCCTGTAGCTGAATCAGTTGCATTGCTTTGCTAAAAATGAAAGGATATTTCAATTATTCAACTTTCCCAAAAGAGTAGATTGTGAGGCAAGCTGTGGCTCAATGCTGAGATCAAACTTTTCTTGCCGATTTTGGGTGAGACTGGGATCCCTATTGCTCAGCTTGGTTCTGGCTTGGGTGCTGGCTTCGATTGACGCAGGGTGGTCACAAACCTATCGCCTTTCTCTACCGGTACAGGGTCAGAGCTATTCGCAGCTAGTCGAGCAATCACGTCCTCTGGTTTTGCGAGCTTTGGCGCAACAATTCCAAGCGCAACCGCAGCCGGAGCAGATCACCTTGGAGGTACTGGGACAAGCCGGGGATCGGCAAGCCCCTCTATTTACCGTGCGAATGCCTCGCAGCGTTTGGCAGCAAAACCCCTCCCCCGCTCAATTGGAGCAGCATACCATTTTCTATCCTGATGCGTTGGCTCTTTTACAGCCGCGAGCACCGATGCAGCAAGCCCAGGTAGAATCTACTGCTCCCTTTGCAAATGGAATTACATTGGTCTCCAGCAATCCTTCCAATGGCCAAAGAGGGATCCCAATTGACCAAAATATCCATCTGCGTTTTGATCGACAGCTTCCAGCCGGAATAACAGGTCTAGCCTTCGGGATCCAGCCCCCTGTGGAGGTGGCCTTTGACATTCAGGGAAACGAGCTGATCTTTCAGCCTTTACAGCTACTCAGCTACAGCACAGATTACAGAATACTCTTGCCTGCAGCCAAAGAGCTGGATTTACAAAAGCCCATAGAATTGACTTTCCGCACCGAGCCTCAGTACAGTTACCAGCGAGATATTAAGCCCTTGCTAGAAGCCAGTTGTGTAGGTTGTCATCAGCAGGCCGGTCGGATGCGGCGCAGCCCTTTAGATAGTTATGCTGCGGTGATGCGTTATGTAACGCCGGGATCGGAAAATAGCGAGTTGCTCAAACCGCGTTGGTTAGCTCGTCATGCTGTCATCCAGCGAGCTGCAGGGATCCGTTTGAATGGGGGGGGAGTGGATGCCCTGAGTTTGTTGTCGCAGGGCAGGGAAGGAGCTGAACCTACGCCCAGGGTTCCTGTGAGTGATCCCCAGGGAGAGTCTCCCGGATCTTTTATCGGACGCAGTGGATCCCCAGAATTGGCCTATATTCGTCGCAACGGCACCGGCATGGATCGCCTAGGTCACTTGAGCGCTGATGAAATTCAAATCCTGCGTACCTGGATTATTCAGGATCAAGCGGCTGAGGCCCATAAGAGTTAGCCTGATGGGCTGGAGAGTCTTTACCAACAAAGATCCCTTGCTCGTTTGTTTACTTTAAGATTAGGAACCTACGAGATCAATTTGATGACAACCCCCACAGAGGATCGGCTAGACCGGATTGAGCGTGTTGTAGAAGTTTTGGTGAACCAGCAGAGGGAAGTGCTGGGGCGCGTCGATGGGTTGTCTCACCGGGTGGATAGCTTGACCGAGCAGGTGGATAACCTCACGGATCGAGTAGACAACCTGACTAACCGAGTAGATAGCCTGACCGACAGGGTGGATAACCTCTCCCAAAGTGTCAGCAAACTTTCCGCCGATGTCGATAAGTTGGGCTTCAAGTTCGACACTGCTCAATCGGTTGGGGAGCGGCTAGAGCGGCTGGCAACCAGCTTGATCGCAGGAGCCACGATTAGCATCATTGCCGGGGTTATCCTTGTGCTGCTCAGAGAGGGATCCCGTTAATTCTTTCCCGCCCCCTCGATGGAAAAAAATAGGGATCCCAGCCAATGGGATCCCTGGTTATCCTTCCTCTAGTGTTTCAGTCCTCAACACACCTTCCCTATGAGATGCTCTGATTCTAAGAGCCGACCCGTGAAAAAGTCGTGAAACTGACAGATGAGGTGGAAGGTTAAGCCTTGCTCAGGTGGTCAGGGATCCACCTCGGGCAACAAGCGCCAATTCCACCTGATTTTCTTGGGGCTGCCCCAGTTGCACCTCCACATCTCGGCCAAAGAAGCCTTGCATTTTTTTCTGGTAGCTTTCCTGCCATTGTTGGAAGGGAACCTTGGGGGAATCGAACAGAAGCACCAAGGTATACCGGCCATCTCGCAGCTCTTCTCTGTACCCTCTCACCTTGGGCAGATCTGCTTCCAGAGGGCCGCGCAGACCCAGAAACTCCAGGGCATCTTCCAGGTGGGCATTAGCCCCGTAGCTATATTTGGTGATATCGGCGCGGACTTGCTTTTGAATTTCCGTGGCCTGCTGGGCGCGGGCTTGGATCACCTCGAGAGAAGGGGCGGCCAGGGCAGGTACCGGCTTGAGTTCCACTACCTTCATGGTTATCCCTCCCAACAGCAAGGGGATCCCGGCAAACAGGCCAATGAGATTGAGGGTGGGATCGTTGTAGTGGGCAAAGCCCCAAGCCGTGGCGGCAACTCCGGCCAACAAAACGAGGGTACTGACGGGGAAGGGCAATTTCTCGAACATCGCAGGCAAGATTGCAGAAGAAGAAGAAAGGCAACCTGAAAACCCAGGCTAGCAGGAAAAGGGCCGGCGGTGGACTTAGCCTCCATTGGGATGGATAATCACAAAATGCCCACCTGGTGTGTTGAGGAGTGGTCTGTGGTTCTGTCCAATCTGTCCAAAACCTCTCGTTGCTTGCGCTCGCTGGATCGCAAAGCCCAGGAGCGAGCACCTCTGTTTGAGGCCATCCGCCACTATTGCAGCTTGGACAAAGCTCCTTTTCATACGCCAGGCCACAAACAGGGGCGCGGGATCCCTGCCGACTTGCGGACCTTTTTGGGAGAGAACGTCTTCCGGGCAGATCTGACCGAGCTGCCAGAGGTGGACAACCTCCACGACCCCGATGGCGTGATCCGAGAGGCCCAGGAGCTGGCGGCAGCAGCTTATGGAGCGGATCGCAGTTGGTTTTTGGTCAACGGTTCCACCTGTGGCGTGGAAACACTGGTGATGGCCGTGTGCGATCCAGGCGACAAGATCTTGTTGCAGCGCAACTGCCACAAGTCCGCCATTGCCGGGGTGATCCTCTCTGGGGCGGTGCCGGCCTATATCGAGCCGGATTTTGACCCGGAGCTGGGCATTGCCCACGGGATTACCCCAGCCGGTTTGGAGGGGGCCTTGGCAGAGCATCCCGATGCCAAAGGCGTTTTGGTAGTCAGCCCCACCTACTACGGGGTCTGCTGCGATGTGCAGGCTTTGGCCTCCATCGCCCATGCCCATGGCCTACCGCTATTGGTGGACGAGGCCCACGGGCCCCATTTTGGGTTTCATCCGCAATTGCCCATTTCGGCCTTGGAAGCCGGAGCCGATCTGGTGGTGCAGTCCACCCACAAGGTGATCTCCGGCATGACGCAAGCCTCGCTGCTCCACCTGCAGGGATCCCGTATCGACCCCAACCGGGTGCGCAACATTCTGCAACTGCTGCAATCGACCAGTCCCAGCTATGTGCTGATGATGTCGCTGGATGTGGCACGGCGGCAGATGGCACTGGAGGGAGAAGCCCTGCTGGGCCAAGCCTTGGCTTTGGCAGATCAAGCCCGCGCCCGTCTCAACCGCATCCCCGGCTTGCGCTGTTTTGGCCCAGAGCGTATCGGCTCCACCCCTGGTTTTTTCGATTTCGACCGCACCCGTCTCACGGTAACGGTGACAGAGCTGGGGTTGTTCGGCTTCGACGCTCACGACTGGGTTAACGATCACTTCCACGTGCAGCCGGAGATGTCCACCCTGCACAATGTGGTCTTCATTGTCAGCATCGGCAATACCCAGCGAGACATTGACCGCCTGGTGGAAAGTTTCGCCGCCCTGTCGCAACATTTTCAGGGATCCCGCCCATCCAGAGCGGCAATGGAAAAAATGCAGCGGCTGGCACAACTGCCCCGTCCTTGCTTGCCACCACAACGGCTATCACCCCGGGAGGCTTTTTTTGCTCCCATTCAGCGGGTGCCTTTCCAAGAAGCAGTGGGCCATATCTGCGCCGAGATCATCTCCCCCTATCCACCTGGGATCCCGATTTTGGTGCCGGGAGAAGAGGTGACTCAAGAGGCGGTGAACTATCTGCTGTTGGTGCATGAGGCAGGCGGCTTTATCAACGGCCCAGAGGATGTGCGCCTGCAGACCCTGAAAGTGGTCAAGGCAAGGACCTAATGCTCTCCTAGCGGGCTTATGGACGGGTTTTTGCCGTTTGCGCTGGGGGGAGCAGCGGTAGGGAGTTTGCCGGGGTGCCGGGGCGGCGGGCTACCTTCACCCGATCCACCCGTGGCCCCTCCATGCGCACCACCTGAAACTCCATCTCTTTGTAGGTGAACTTTTCCCCAGCACGTGGGATCTTCTGCATGTGGTAGATCAAAAAGCCCCCCAGCGTTTGGTAATCCTTGTGCAAAGGCAGGTTGAGGCCACAGCGCTCGTTGATCTCTTCAATATCTAGCTGAGCCTGGATGAGCAAGGTATTTTCGTCAAGTTCTTGGATGTCCGGCTCCTTGGTGTTGGGATCCGGGCCATCGGAGAGCTTGCCGACAATCTCCTCCACCAAGTCTTGAATGGTGATCAGGCCCGCCGTGCCGCCAAACTCATCCACCACCACCACCATCGGCCAGTGGTGCTGCCTCATTTCGGGCAACAGTTCCGCAATTGGCTTGTTCTCCGGCTCAAAGTGGGCCTCGCGGATAAAAGGCGTGATGGGGCTGTGGAGGTCGATGGATCCCTTGGCCAGCTCCCCAATGACTTCCTTGACGTGGATCAGCCCGCGGATGTCATCCAAAGACTCGCCGTAGACCGGGTAACGGGAGTGTCCTGATTCGGCCACCTCGGCCAGCACCTCTTGCACCGTTGCAGTTTCCGGCACCGCGTCGATGCTGGTACGCGGGATCATCACCTCGCTGGCCACCGTCTCGCCAAACTCGAAGATGTTGCTCAAAAGCTCTCGCTCTTCCGCCTCGATGTTGCCCGACTCTACCGAGGAAGCGATCAACAGTTGCAGCTCCTCCACCGTCATGGTGCTGTAAAAGGAAGTGGCCTCGGGGATGCGGACGCCCAAGATGCGCAGCACACAGCGGGAGGAGAAGCGGAGCAGCTCGACAAAAGGATGCAAGAAGCGGCTTACCAAGCGGTTGAGCCAGGCCAGTTTTAGCGCAATCGGCTCGGAATAGAGGATGGCCAGAGTCTTCGGGATCAGCTCCCCCACCACAATCTGCAAGTAGGTAAGCAGCGAAAACACCAGCACCACTGCCACCCCTCGAACAAGGGCCGGATCCAGGTTCTGAAGCCAAGCCAACTGCCTCAAGGCCAGAAACAGCGTCGGCGCCACTTGCGTAGCCCCGATCCAGCCCAACAACACACTGGCCAGGGTAATGCCCAACTGGGTGGTGGAGAGGGCATATTCCAGTTGCTCTTGGGCTTTTTGCACAATTGCCGCCTGGCGGTTTCCCTCGCTGGCCAACTGCACCATCCGGGAGCGCCGCGCCGATACCAAGGAAAACTCGACCGCGACAAAAAAAGCGTTGATGACCAGAAGACCGATGACCCAAAGGAGACTAAGAGACGCATCTCCCCACGAAAGCTCAGTGTTGGGGAAAGTAGCCGCCGAGGCTAAAGGGGGGTCGTCCATCAGGGGGAGCAGCAAGACGGATAGACAGCATTCTAGCTCAGACTGACTCGGCCACCTGTCCTCGGCCGGCAGTCGAACTGGTTTCAGCTATCCGTCAACTACCGATGACGCCCTCTCCATGCCCAAAATGCAAGGGATCCCCGGCTTTCGCAGTTCTCATTCATCAAGCAGTAACAGCTACAACCTTTTCCGGCAACGCTCACCCCCGCCTAGGCAAGGGCACCTCCTGAGTGCTAGTCGTCGATATCGACAATGTCACCGGTAGTGGCGTCGATCTTGACTTTAATGTCGTTGGTAAATTTCACTTCCCAAACTAGGCGCCCATCTTCGCGCTCCAACTCATCTTTTTTGATCATTTTTTGATCACGGCATTGGGCACGGCAGATCGAGCGATCTGAATGGCTTCCTCAATGGGGATATCTGGAGCGAAAGATTGGGCAAAAGCAGCCCTCCGGCTCCCACCCGTCGACAGCATCGGGCTAGCGGGGGACAAAATGCCAAGCAAAAGTAAGGCAGCAATCGAAAGTTTTGCAGGCTTTATTTACAGCTGCTTGAGCAACCACCTCCTTACCCTACCACCCTGAGACCAAAGAAACCTTGCCACAAGGAGCATTGCTGCCTTCACAAGGAGTTCACCCCCTTTGCGTCATAGGGTGTAGCTGCTCGGCCCCTCTTCAGCTACGAACTGTTTGCTTCTCCAATCCAACCCTCTCGGAAACTGACTGGCTAAACAACGCTGCTGCGGGGGAGGAATACCTGATACATTCACGCTGAACTCTCCTGAACATGGTTCAGGGAAGAAGCGATCGCATCCTGCCTATCTCTGAGCAGGAAGGCGGTATCCCGCAAAGCCCTGAGGAATACCCC
>NZ_JANSIK010000042.1:0-7719 GCF_047462035.1 Synechococcus sp. R5-15
CCCACACCGACGCCGACGCCCACACCGACACCAACTCCTCCTTCCGTTAACCTGCCTTTGACTGAAGGCTTTGATAACTGCAACCCTGCTCCAGCCGGCTGGCAGATTGTGGATGTGGACGGCGACACCAGTCGTTCCTGGCGTTGTGTCAACTCCCTTGCCGAGGCCAACGCTTTCAACGGTCAGCAACCGGGTAATGACTGGCTGATCACTCCTCCTCTGAACCTGGCTTCCGTCAGCAACCCAGTTCTGACCTTCCGCAATCGGAGTTCTTTTAGCGATAACGGCCTTCCTCCTTCGCAACAACTAAGCGTTCTTTACTCCACCAACTACAGCGGTGCAGGCACTCCAGCGGCAGTGAATGCAGCCACTTGGACTGCTCTGACGATTCCCACTCTCTCTACGGGCAGCTTCGTCGACTCCGGCCCGATTTCTCTGGCTGGGATCCAGCCTTCCAACCGTGTTTACATTGCCTTCCGCTATCGCTCTTCTGGTACAGCTTCCGGCTCGGCCACTCGCTGGCAGGTGGATAGTGTCAACATCTCCGGGAACTAGGTGTGGGATCCTAGTGCCAACCTGAGTCTGATTGGCAGTGGCTGGGAAAGTGGATCTGCTTCCTCAGCCGTAACGCTCTCCTATGTGGTCTTGGCCGGGATCCACCGTTGCTCAGCGGGTTTCGAGCAGAGGGATTGACTTTTGGAGCACGGACTAAAGGGAGAGGAGCCGGGGGTGGTTGCCTTTGGCGGCACGGAGCGCTTAAGACACTTCGGGAGAAAAATGGTTGAGGATCCGGGGGGATTGCAATGTCCTCGTCTCAATCGAAATGACCTCATTATGGGATCCCCACCTGGGCACAGATTTGCCCCTGTCGGTCGAACAACGTCACCGCCAACAGCAGGGATCGACCGGCATACTTTTGCACATAGCCTGCGGCTCGCTCCAGGATTTGGCGAGCCAACTCCTCCATCACGGGTGCTGCCCAGCCAAGGCCATCCAGATGGTGCACCGCTGCCTCTACTGTCCGCAACTCCAGCACTTGCCGTGCCTGTTCTGCCGTTCCCCCACGCCGGATCAGGGCTGCCGCCAGAATTTCCAAGCGGGCATCGGCCACGTGGCTGGAAGTGGTGAAGATCCCCCCTGCCAGCTTGATCAGCTTGCCGTGGTAGCCGATCAAATGAATGGACTCCGCCCCCCGCAGCGCCGCTTCCACTAGCAACGGCCCTATCCAATTGGCTACTCGCAGGATCTGGTCTTCCGGGATCCCTTGCCCCAGCGCCACCTGCTGCCCATGGCTGCCCACGCAAAAGATCAAATGCTTGTGCCGCTCCAACTTTTGTTGCAGCTCTTGGCGGGCTCGCTCTAAGCTCTCAACACTTGAGGAAGGCTCCACCTCCGCCCGCGTTCCCAACAGGGCCAGCCCTTCCAGCACCCCAAAAGCGGCATTGGAGGTGCGCTCCGCCAGGAGCTTTCCTTCCGGCAAAATGATGCGCACCCGCAGGCGGCAGCCCTCTGGGATCCCGGGCAAAAGATTGATCTCAAACAAACGGCGGGCATAGGCATAAATGGCCGGGCTGCCATCGGTGCGTCGCCCCAGCCCTTCCCCGGCTTCCAAGATCAAGGGGGGATCCTCGGGATCCCTCTCCTCCAACCTCACCCAAGCCCAGACCGGTGTGTCGCGGGTGAGATCCAGGTGGGGGCCGGGATCCGAGCGGGTAATGGCCAGAGCTGTTGTCTTCTCCAAGGCAGCTACCTGCTCCACTGGGATCCGGATCCAAGCCTCAAGGGACCGGGGCTCAGCCTGCACCGCAATCGCCAAGCGCCCCCCTTCCTTCTCCAAAGGGATCCCCAGAAGGTGGTGAAGAGCAGCTCTGGCCGAAGCAACGGCGAAAACCGGCAAGGTATAGCCCCGCGGTCGGGATCCCTGAACAGCATCCTGCATCTGCACAGCTTTTTGCTTCGGAAATGGATGACCGGAAAACCAAAATCTCCGGAAAATGCACACCTCAATTCTGGCTCGCGAGGGAACCCCTGAGTTTCAGAGAACACCCCCCGGAAGCAATCGTTAAATGATCTGGGGGAAGAAGGGGGGATCCGAAATTTGCCTTTTTCAATGAAGGTAGTCGAAAACTGGGGCAGCTATGAGCGAAGCAGTGCAGCACTACCTTGAGCGTCTGGAGTCGCAAATACAGGAGCTAAAAGCTGCCATCGAGCGGATGCCCGAGCAGGTGGTGGCTGTTCTCCTGGCTACCCAGGAAGCCAAAAAAAACACCCCCGCCCCCTCCCGTTACAGCGTTCTAATCTCAGACTTGGTGGAAGATGGCAGCCACAACTTCCTGCTGGATGATGAACCCACCGTGGTGAGCAACCGCAGCATGGGGCATGAGCTGGCCCCCGAAGCCCAAATACAGCGCCTGAGTGCCCAGTTAACCGCTGCCTACAACCGCATTGCCGCCCTTGAGGAGCAGCTCTTGGCCCAGCGCTTGCAACACTAAACCAAACCGACAGTCGTCCGGACCGGTCTGGAAAGGCTTCAACGGGGAACAGCAGAGGGCTTGCCTTTGCGTTGCACATCCTGCATCTGGAAGCCGTGTTTGCGCAGCTCTTGATCCAGCACCAGCTCGTTTTCCACGTGATCCACAAACAACACGCCGTTGAGGTGGTCGATTTCGTGCTGGATCACCCGCGCCAGCAAATCGTCCGCTCGAAGGGTGCGGGGCCGCCCCGTTTCATCCTTAAACGAAACCACAATCCCTTCTGGGCGCACGACCTCGCAAAACACCCCCGGAATGCTTAGACAACCCTCCTGCCCGGCAACGGCCTCGCCAATGTACTCGCGAATCTCCGGGTTGATCAGCACCAGCGGTGGCACCTCCGGCTTATCGGGATAAAGATCCACCACAATCATGCGCTTAGGAATGCCAACTTGCGGAGCCGCCAGACCAATCCCATCGAAGCTGTACATGGTCTGCAGCATGTCCCGGGCAAGCTGGCGGATCTCGTCGTTGACCTGGCTGATGCGCTTGGCCGGCTGCCGCAGCACCTTGTCCCCCATGCGATAAATGTGCAGGGGCGGATGCTTCAGCTTCACTTTGGGAACGGCAACAGAAAGGGTAGCCACCATCTGGCAGATCTCACAGAATAACAGCAGGTATCAGGCCTGGATCCCTATTTTACATTCAGTCCCAGTTGCGCCGAAACCACTGTTGCCTAACTCTCTTCTCCTTTTTGATTTTGAAGAGGGGGTAGGGACCTGTTTGGGATGATCATGGCTCAGGGTTGCCGTCGCCAGCCTCTGGAAGTCGTTGGGCCTGTTGGTCAATTCCCTGCTTAAAGCCCAAGGCCACCAAAATATTGGAGAGGGTGAGAAAAGCCTCTGCCCCTCCATGCAAGGGATCCACATTGGCCAAGGAAGTGCCGTAGTGCATCTGAGCGTACAGCCCTGCCGGGATGCTGACGGCCACAAAAAGCAACAACAGCCAAAATCCAACCAAAGCCAAACGTGGGATCCGGCGCAGCCGCGACAGAAAGAATAAAAAGACCAAGTAAGGGAGCAGAGAGAGGGCAAATAAACTGTTCATCGCCTAGTCGGGATCCCCCTCCTGTGCAGGCTCATCCACCCTTTCAGCTCGCCAAATGCGGTAGGCAGCCCAAGCCAGGGTACAGTTGCCCAGCAAGGTGAAGCTGGCCTGTGCAGTGACCACCCAGTCTAACTTGGGGTCGTTGTCAAACCAGTGCCAGGTGATCGCGCACATCGCCCCCGACAAAGCAGGCAGCATCGCCCAGCTCAAACTTCGCCATTCGGGCTGGCCCACCCGCTCCCCAAATTGCCACACGAGCACAATAGCAGCGATCCACTCCAAGACGCTGGCAATGTGAATCCACCAGGTGGGAAGCGAAAGGGCGTGCATCAGGCGCTGAGGGAATGACGCAGCAGTTGGCGGTAAGTGGCCTCCTGCAACAGCATTTGCTTGTGCAGTTTGACCAAAATGTCTTTGGCCTGCTCGGGGCTCATGCGAGAAACCAAGGTCTCGAAAGCCCGCTGGCGAAATTGCTGCTCCAAAGAGAGCTCTAGCGTTTCATCCATCATTATCACCTCAGGGTGCTCAGGTAGAGAGGTCTGCAAAGAGTTCCAACAGCGCAGATCTGGCCAGGTAGTGCAAGCAGGATAATACATATCTTAACAAATCGCAACAACGTGACAAGATGCCGGATCTCGACGTGCCGGAAGGGAGCTTGGCCGAGGCGAGGGCAGAGAACCTCAACCCAGTGGCAGAAAAAGTACAGGCCCGTCAAGTTGGACAAAGGTGCATTTTGGATGGGGAAGGGGGAAGATTTTCCGGCAGGGATCCCTTTACATCCTTTCACGTTGTGCGACTTAGCAAGGCTCCATGATAGAAGTGAAGTACTCTGGAGCTTTGTTGCCACCCTTGCTGATTGGTGACTTACTTTGCTTGAATTGCCATGACCATTTTTGTGGGGAACCTAAACTATAAAGCCTCAACAGAAGAACTGAAAGCTTTCTTCCAGCAGAGGTGGAACGTTAAGTCGGTTACAATCCCGATAGACCGAGAGACAGGTCAGACACGAGGCTTCGCGTTTGTGGATCTGGCAACCGAAGCTGAGGAGGACGAAGCCATCGAGAGCGCGAACGGGCAGGAATTCATGGGCCGGCCTCTGCGTTTGGATCGAGCCAGGCCCCGCCGCCAAGCCTAAGCAAAGATTGTTCAACCCTGGGTTTGCCATTCTGGGCAACCAAAGGACTCCGTCCCGCTAACGCGAACGGCAAGGTTTATCCCAACAGATGGGAGAGCTGCAAAGTCTCCAAGAGCGCCCAAGATGGTAAGGTTGCTACATCTTTCCGACATTCATCTGGGCAGTGGTCTTGCCTACGGCCACATTAACCCAGCTACCGGCCTGAATACCCGTTTGGAAGATTTTGTAGCTTCTTTGCGCTTGTGCATTGACCATGCTCTCAACCAAGCGGTGGATCTGGTGTTGTTTGGGGGCGATGCTTTCCCCGATGCGACACCCCCCCCTCTCCATCAAGAGCTTTTTGCCCAACAGTTTCGCCGCCTGGCCGATGCAGGGATCCCAACCGTCCTGTTGGTGGGCAACCACGATCAGTACGGGCAGGGACAGGGAGGCAACAGCCTGGCTATCTACCGCGCTTTGGGGGTCTCAGGCTTTATTGTGGGAGACAAGCTGCAAACTCATTGGATCGAAACCCGTGGTGGCCCGGTGCAGGTGACCACTTTACCTTGGCTGAGTTGCTCTGCTCTACTCGCCCAACAGGAAAGCTTGGCGCTTGAAGGGGAAATCCTCGCGCATCAGCTCCTGCAGCGCCTCCGCCTAGCCCTAGAAGGGGAGATCCGCACCCTGCAGCCAGGGATCCCGGCGATTTTGTTGGCTCACGTCATGGTGGAGACAGCCCGCTACGGAGCAGAACGCCATCTTTCGGTGGGCAGAGGGTTTACGGTGCCCCTTTCGCTGCTGGCTCGACCTGCCTACCAATATGTTGCCTTGGGGCATGTCCACCGTCACCAGGTGCTGTGTCGGGATCCCTTGATGCTCTATCCCGGCAGCATTGAGCGGGTGGATTTTGGCGAAGAAAAAGAGGAAAAAGGCTGTGTGCTGGTGGAAGTCACCCCTACGGGGGCCAGCTATGAATTTTTGCCCCTGCCAACCCGTACCTTTCACACCATTCGCCTGGATCTGAGCGCAGATCCACCCCAGCAGGCGCAGTCCAAGCTGCTGGCCGCCATCGCCAAGGCCCCCGTGGCCGGCTCTATCCTGCGGTTGATCTACCGCATACGGCCCGACCAGCTAGAGTGCATTGATGAGCGGGCTCTGCACAACGCTCTTGCCCCTGCTTTTAGCTACACCATCGCCCCAGAAGTGGTCAGCCCCAGCCGCATCCGTCTGCCGGGATGGGATCCCAGCCGACTTGAGCCCCTGACGGCTCTGGAGCAGTATCTGGCCGACCGCAGCGATCTGGCCCCCTTGCACAACGATTTGCTGGCCGCGGCCCGTCAGTTGTTGGAGGAATATGTGGATCCTTTACAAGACTGGGCCCCCAACTGGGAGGAGCTGGGATCTTCAAGCCTTGCCCCAGTGGAAGAGGAGCAGTTGCCTTTGTTTTGATTGGTTTTGAGATGCTCTCTTTGTCGCCTCAGGGTTCATAGGGGTGGGGATGGGGGATCCCTGTACGAAGAAATCAGGACAGGAGTGCTCGCCAAAGCTGCGGGCTCCTCAAGTTTCAAGTGATCTGAATCACTTCGAAATGGCAAAAAGCAACACAAACTGGGAATCGGGTTGAAGACGTTGGCAACGACGGCATCAGCTCACTCACAGGGAACTGACTCAGACTGGTAGACCTCACACTGCCAGTCTTTTTTTGTTTAGGGCCTGGGGGCTGTGAAGTCGCAGCGAGCGGGGGATCCCTTTCATAATCATTCACAAGATTCTTATCTTTATCTCCATAGAGGTCTGTTATCAAAAGACAAATAACCATCTGTTCTCGGCAAAGGCTACCAATTTGGTAAGTAGCCGTCAAGTGTGCCGAGTGTATAGAAGGTTGGTTCTTGGAGCATTTATTTTCTTGCAACAAGGGGTAATCTGTAGGAACGGCATACCTTGAGGAAGTAGGTTCTATGAACAGCATACTTTGGTTTCTCCTAATCGGAGCCCTAGCAGGTTGGCTGGCAGGAAATATCCGACGCGGCTATGGCTTTGGCTTGATAGGCAACATAATTGTTGGTGTTTGCGGGGCATTTTTTGGAGGATTCCTCTTCGATTTACTTGGCCTGTCGGCTACGGGCTTGTTGGGAAGCTTGTTGATGGCCACGATTGGGGCTTTGGTTTTGTTGGCGTTAATTGGCTTCGTTCGTCGGGCTTGATCTTTAAACTGCTCGCAAGAGTTTGCGTTTTCGTTGCAATCTTGATTGAACATTTACCGGAGAAGGAGAATTTTTATGAGCATTCGTGTTCTTTCGGCAGCGATGATTGGCTTAGCCATCCCCAGCATGGGTCTGTTGACAATGCCATCTGCTTCTGCCCAGCACTTGTTTGATTTGGGAGTGCGCCAACTGCAGCCGGGCACCATCATTCCCGTCCAGAGCTTCAAGGGAGAAGAGCCCCAGTACTTCAGTCCCAACAGCACCCACCCACTTACCCTGCGGGTAGCCCAGGACATCTACAACGGCAGCGGCCAATTGGCGATTCCAGCAGGCAGCGAGGTGCGAGGCAGCTTGCGACCGACTCAGGGAGGGGCCAGGTTCTTCGGCACAGCTTTGATTGCCAATGGGCGACTTTACTCGGTGCAGATGTCTTCTGATTTGATCCACTGATTTGATCCACACTGAGAAAGACCAGCGCCACTATTCTGCCGAAGCGATTGCTCAAGATGCAGCCATTGGTGCTGTGGGGGGTACGGTGCTGGGCTTGCTCACAGGAGGCGTTTCTGCTTTAGGGGTTATTGGCGGAGCTGGAGCCGGAGTGGCGGTGGGCAATATCACGGCACCTCAAGTCGTGGTGTTGCGCCCTAACCAAACGATTAACTTGGCTTTGGACAGTCCGGTGCGTCTGTGATCGACAAATTTTTGATCTGGTTTTGATTTGGTTTGATCTGGAAGCAAAAAGGATCCTGGTTTTAGGTCGTGTTGATCTTATGTTAGGATAGAGAGAATAATTTATAGAGGAAAGAGGATGAAGTTGGTTTTT